>CAKZJN010000290.1 GCA_936943465.1 uncultured Rhodoferax sp. | reverse complement strand
CGTGAACGACGACCTCAAGGTCAACCTGGTGTTCAACCAGTTCGACATGCCACTGGCACAGGACCCGCTGGGGCTGACGCGCACCCAACTCTTGGCTGACCCGTCGGCCGCCGGCAGCCGCGCCATCAGCGCCATGACGCGCAAGATCGTGCTGCAAAACCAGTTAGGTAGCTCCACCACCTACACGCTGGACAAAGACCACTTCCTGACCGGCCGCATTTACTACGGCACCCGTGACAACACGCAGTACCAGGCCAGCGCCTTCACTACCACCTGGATCGGGCTGAATCGCGCCTATTACGGTGTGGGCCTGCAATACAACGCACGTTCGGTGGTATCAGACACGCCGGTCGAGTGGGTCGCCGGCTACGAGTTCGACCGCTCGCGTGAATACCGCCAGGGCGGCTCCACCACCAACGGACAGAAGTCCGGTCTACCCAATCGCAGCGAAGACAACCAGTCGGAGAACAACGACCTGTTTGTGCAGGGAACCGCGCTACTTTCCGACCAGGTGACGCTGGCAGCCGGTTTGCGCAGCAGCACGGTGCGCTTTGTCAGCGATGACTATTACCTCACCGACAACCTGAACGGCTCGGGCAATGTGTCGTACCAGGCAACCAGCCCCGTTCTGGGCTTGACCTTCCACGCCACCGATGCACTCAACCTCTATGCCAACTACGGCAAGGGCTTTGAGACGCCTACGCTGGCAGAAATGGCTTATGCGGGCAACCCCGCATCCGCGGTGTTCAACACCACACTCAATGCGTCAAGCAGCCAGCACTACGAAGTCGGGGCCAAGTGGACGCCGTCCGAGAACTCCCGTGCCGACCTGGCGCTGTACCAGATTGACACAACCGATGAGTTGATGGTCCTTGCCAGCGGCGGAGGGCGAACCTCTTATGTCAATGCGCCCGGCACATCCCGATCTGGCTGGGAACTTTCGGGCGGTACCCGATTTTCCCCGCACTGGGCCCTGAATGCGGCAGCCTCCATGATTGACGCCCACTACACCAAGGGAACCAATAGCGGCAAACAATTGCCCGGCATCCCACAAACATCCTTGTTCTCTGAACTGGCCTGGACCAGCGAACCCGCAACGCCGGGACGCGCTACCAATGGCCTGCGTCTGGGTGTGGAGATGGTGCAGGCCGGTCGAATCTATGCCAACGACACCAACACCGAATCGGCCGACGGACACACCGTGTTCAACCTGAGCGCCAGCCAGCGCTGGAGCCTGGTCAAGGGTGGCCTGACTGCCTACGCACGGGTCAACAACGTGACCGATGAGCGCTATGTAGGCTCGGTCATCGTGAACCAAGCCGCTTCGCAGTTCTACGAGCCCGGCCTTCCACAGAACTGGACCGTGGGCCTGAGCCTGAACGTGCCGCTGTAACTGGCAACGGGCCGGGCCCCGGGGCCTGCCTGTTTTCCCAAAAGAGGCTGCTATCCTGACGGGATGCGCAGCCTTTTTCATTTCGCCTTCAACGTCACCGATCTGGACACGGCCCGCCGCTTTTATGGCGACGTGCTCGGCTGCAAGGAGGGTCGCAGCACCGCCACCTGGGTCGACTTTGACTTTTATGGCCACCAGCTTTCCCTGCACTTGGGCGAACCCTTCAAGACCGCCAACACCGGCCGGGTAGGTGAGCACCATGTGCCCATGCCGCACTTCGGCCTGGTGCTGGCGCTGCCCGACTGGCAGGCGATGGCACAGCGGCTGACCGACGCCAAGACCCAATTCGTGCTGGAGCCGCAACTGCGCTTTGCCGGGCAACCCGGCGAGCAATGGACTCTGTTTTTTCTAGACCCGTTCGGCAATCCGATTGAGGTCAAGGGCTTTGCCTCACTCGACACCCTGTACGCCGCATGAACTACACCTTTCTGTCCGCCACCATCCTGCTGGTGCTGATCACCGACCCGGTGGGCAATATCCCCATCTTTGCCAACGCGCTCAAACACGTGGCGCCCGAGCGCCGGCCCTGGGTCATCCTGCGCGAGATCATGATCGCGTTCGTGTTGCTGCTCACCTTCATGTTTGTGGGCGAGCGCTTTTTGCAGGTGATGAACCTGAGCGAGTTGGCACTGCAAATCGGCGGTGGTGTGATCCTGTTTCTGATTGCCCTGCGCATGGTGTTTCCGCCGCCCGAAAGCGTGGACCCGGAGCAGGTGGAAGAACCGCTGATCGTCCCGCTGGCGGTACCTGCCATTGCCGGTCCGAGCGCCTTGGCCACCGTGCTGCTGCTGGTTTCGCAGCAACCTGAAAAGCGTCTGGAATGGATTGCGGCGTTGTGCGTGACCATGGCCGTGAGCGCCGTGGTGCTGGTGTCTGCCGAACGCATTCAGCGCATCATCGGCCACCGCCCGGTCGTTGCGATCGAGCGCCTGATGGGCCTGGTGCTGGTCTCGGTGGCCATTGAAATGTTGCTGCGCGGCATCAAGACCTTTGCGCTGCAAGTGGTGCACGGCTAGTCTGCCGTCAAGGCCACCACTTCCTGTTCAATGGCACCGAAAACGCTCTGCCCCGCCGCGTTTTTCATCTCGATCCGCACCACATCACCCAGAGCCATGTAGGCGGTAGCAGCCAGCCCGTCCTGCACCGTTTCCATGGCGCGCTTTTCGGCGATGCTGTGGTAACCCGCCGGCCAGGACCACTGGCCTTTTTTCTCCTGGCCTGCGTTGCTGACTGGACCCGCCACCACCACGCTGCCGGCACGCACCGGACGCGTTTTGGCCAGTTGCGCCAGCAGTTGCCCGAAATGGGTTCCCATGGCGGCACCCGCGTCGCCCATGCCCACCTTGCGCCCGTTCCAACTGCACAGCAGTGGCAGGTTCACACGGCCCCGGCCCCAGGCTTCACCCAACTCGTCGGGCGTTACTGCGACCGGGCTGAACGCCACGCCGCACTGGCTTTGCACCGAGGGCGCACCGTCGGATGCTGCCAAGTTGCGCAAACTGATTCCGTTGGCCAGCGCCAGCAAACGCACGCCGTCCAAGGCCCGATCCGCAGCGCAGTCCTGCGGCAGGTCGCCGCTGATCACGGCCACGCTGGCGCCGAAGTCCACCCCAAAAGCCACATTGCCGCACTGCACCGGATCCAACGCGCCCAACAGCGCATCACCCGCTGCCTGGTAAACGGCCATCGTGCCTTCGGATTCGTCGCCAGCGGCCTTACGTTTCAATGCGCCCAGGCTGGGGTAGCCCTCCGCCTGCACCACCTGAAAGGCGCGGGGCAAGGGTGCCATGCACTGCGCCGGATCAAAGGGAAACGCATGCCGGGCACGGCCTGCGTTCAGCGCGTCCGACAGGTCCTGCAACTGGGGCGACAAAAAGTTCCAGTCGTCCAGCACCTGTTGCAGGCGCTGGGCAATGTGCGAGGCGTAATGCGCCTGGCTCAGATCACGCGACACCACGACCAGTTGTCCGTCGCGGGAACCATCTCGGTAGCTTGCAAGTTTCATGGTCGCATTTTCGCCGCAATTAGGGGCTAGCCCTAAACTAGGCCCCGTCCGTTACAAGCCCAGAGTCACCCCGTTTTGCTGCAACCCTGCATGACCCTCACCCCGGCCGGCCTCCCGCTCCAACCCTACGCCATGCGCAAATTGTTTCTGCTCACTGCCGCAGTCGCGCTGGTGCACCTGTTGTTGCTGGGCGCAGTAACCGGGCACATCGGCTGGTTGACTGGCCCCTCTGAAACCGTGCTGCCAGAGCCGCAGCCGGACAGTTGGCGGACACGCACCATTGAAGCACCCCATGTGTCGCCGATCCTGACACCCTCTCAAGACGCCACAGCAACGGTAGTCAACCCGATTCCGGTCAAGAAGGCGGCAGCGCCACTGCCACCCAAGCCCTCAAAAGACGCGACAAAAACGCCCGAAGCGCCCGCGGCATTAGAAGCCTCCGCCATCGCAACACCTACCGCCGGTGTGTCCACCACCGCGTTGCCCCCCCCTCAGCCCGACAAACCTCCAGAGCCCGGCCCGTCCACCCCGACATCGCTAGCAGCGGCCACGGCAGCCCAGGCAGCAGCCGAGGTCCAGAACGCCAAGAAGGTGGTTTACGCAGCCCCCGCACTCCTGTTGTACGACGGGCGCGGCGAAGAAAAGGGGTTCAAATATTCCGCCAGCGGCGAGCTGTGGTGGCAACCCGAAGCCCAGCGCTACAACGCCCGCCTGGAACTGGCCGCCTTTGGCTTTCGGGTGCGCACCTGGACGAGCAAAGGCGAGCTGACCGATGGCGGCCTGCAACCGGTGCGCTTTGGCGACAAGCCGCGCGGGGCCGAAAAGGCCACCCACTTTCAGCGCGACAAGGGCATTATTTCTTTCAGTGCCAATAACGCGGATGTGCCGTTGCAGCCCGGTGCGCAGGACAAATTGAGTGCGCTGTTGCAACTCAGCGCCCTGTTTGCCGGCGAGCCGGCACGCTATGTGGCTGGCACCTCCATCCGCTTTCAGGCCGCCGACGCCCATCGCGCTGAGGTCTGGGACTTCAAGGTGGGCGCCAGCGAAACCCTGGAACTGCCCGGCGGCACCCTGCGCGGCACCCGCTTCACCAAGGAACCCACGGTGGAGTTCGATCAGCGCATCGAGGTCTGGCTGGCCCCCGACATGCAGTTTTTGCCGGTTCGCATTCGCATCACCGAGGCCAACGGTGCCTATGCCGATCTTTTGTGGCGAAAGACACAAAAACCGGACTGATTCGTTTGCCGGGCCCGCTTTCCTGTTACTCTTGATTTCAGACAGCCAGCTCCCAATTGCCAAGCAACCGAGGAACCGCGCCGCTATGAACACTTTGTACGACTCCGAGACCTATTCCGTGACCCACATGCTGGCGAATCGGGAGAGCGATCTGCAACACCCCTCCGGCGCCAGCAAATCCGAATACGGTGCCCAAATCCTGCCCATGCTGATGCGCCACGGTTTCGAAATCGTGGACAAACGTTCCGGCAAAGAGGTCTACTTGGACGGCTCCTGGGCCGAAATGTTCCAGGAGCACATCAAAGCCTGGCAAATCAACACCCCGACGCAGGAAGAAGTCGAAGACACGCTGGAGCGTTACGCCGAACTGGCGCACACGCCCGTCGTCGTGCACTAAGGTTTCAGGCGGCCTTGGACGCCATCGCCTCGCCCATGCGGATGGGGCGGGTGGCAGACCAGTCCGGGTTAAAGGCCAAACGGCCCTTGCCAAACAACATCACCACCGTGGATCCGAGCAAAAAGCGGCCCATCTCGGCACCCTTTTTGAGGCTCACCTGCCCCGGCGCATAGGTCCACTCGCAAAGGTCCGGGCGGCGCGGCGGATTCACCTGACCGTGCCACACCGTGGCCATGCTGCCCACGATGGTGGCGCCCACCAGCGTCAGCACAAACGGGCCCTCGGCCGAATCAAACACACACACCACCCGCTCGTTGCGCGCAAACAGGCCCGGTACGCCACGCGCCGTGGTGGGGTTCACCGAAAACAAATCACCCGGCACATAAATCATGCGGCGTAGATCACCGTCGCAGGGCATGTGGATACGGTGGTAGTCGCGCGGGCTCAAGTACAACGTGGCAAAACTGCCCTCCTTGAATTGCGCGGCCAGCGTGGCATCGCCACCCACCAACGCGGTGGTGCTGTAGCTGTGGCCCTTGGCCTGAAAAATCCGGTCGCCGGCGTCGCCGGTAATGGGGCCCAACTGGCTGATGGCGCCGTCCACCGGGCACAGGTAATCGGCGGCAGCCAGCGGGCGGGCACCATCCTTCAGGGCACGGGTAAAGAAATCGTTGAAGCTGGCGAAGGCGGCCACATCCGGCTGTGCGGCTTCCGCCATGTTCACGTTGTAGCGCCGCGCAAACCAGCGGATCAGTGCCGTGGTGAAGCTACCGCCGCGTGCGCCGGCCACCCAGCCCGCAAAAATCGTCAGCGCTTTTTTGGGCAGGAGGTACTGCGGCAGCACCGCTAGGGAGTCGGACATGGCAGTTCCTCGGGTGAACATGGATATGCAGAGAGAGGGCCGCGAATTATAGTGAGGCCATGAGTACCGCCCGCATCCCTCCGATCCAGTGTTTGCTGACCTTCGAGACGCTGGCACGCTTGCGTAGCGTGACGCAAGCGTCCGAAGAACTGCATGTCACCCCCAGCGCAGTCAGCCACCGGGTGCGCCAACTCGAAGAAATTATCGGCACCAAGCTCTTTGGTCGCGCCGATTTTTCACTCACCACCGAGGGCAGCGAATACCTGGCGCATGTGCGCGAGGGACTGGCCACCTTGCAAAAATTTCCGAGTGCGACGGCCGCCCCCGGCAAGCGCAAGTTGCGCTTGGCCGTGACTCCCACCTTTGCACGCAGCCTGTTGCTGCCGCGCCTGCGCCAGTTCACCGAGGCCTACCCAGAAATCGACCTCACGCTGCAGGTTTCCATTCCCCTGCTCGATGTGGTGGCCGAAGATGCCGACCTGACCGTGCGCTTTGGCCCGGGCCGTTACGCTGATCTGGAATACCTGTGCTTGACCAAAGACGAGGTCACCCCGCTGGCGTCCCCCGCCTTTGTGCGCGAGCACGGCCCCTTTGTGACCACCCAGGACCTGGAGGGCGTGCCGCTTTTGCGCAGCCCGCTGGAGCCCTGGCGCACCTGGTTTGCGGCCAACCACCTGGACTGGCCCGAACCGCTGGAAGGCTCGCAGTTCAACGACATTGGCCTGATGTGCGATGCTGCTGCCGGCGGCATGGGCGTGGCGCTGGTGCGAGTCAAGCTGGGCGCCCCGTGGCTGGAAATGGGATCGCTCGTGCGCCTGGGCACTAGCGAGCCGTATCTGCGCAATGTGCCCAGCCCACACGCCCATTACCTGTGCTGGCGCACCGGTGCCATGGACCGTTGGGAAGTGGCGGCGTTTGCCGACTGGCTGAAAAAATCACTCGGCTAATCCAGGTAGCCGGATTTTCTGGTGGATGGCCATCCCTTTGCTGGCCAGAGGGTGCGGGAAACTAGTATTTGAGTTTGAGTTTGTCTAATTGCTCTTTGGTCAAAGCTGGTACATCACCGCGTGCTGCCATGCGATTGAGGTTCCAACCGCCTTCTCCGACCCAGGCTTTGAGGACGGCCAGATTGGCCGCGCGCTCGGCATCGGTTTCACCCAGACTTTTGTACATATTTCCGGGTTTACCACCTGAGTACGGGCTGGTACCGTCGTCCAGACGGCGCATGAAGGCACCGGTGGACGGGTAGGCAATCAGCATCACGAGGTCTTCATAGGTGTCGGTGCGTGGGCCTGACTCGGCCTTTTTGTATTTCGCCTCGTCCAGTTTGAACTCGGCCATGGTCGGAGCACCAGGTGCCGAGTGGCACTCGGCGCAATACTTCTTCATGATCGGCGCCACATCGGCGCGGTAGGTTACATCAGCAGCGAAAGTCGGCAACGCGATAGCCAGGCAGGCAGCGCCAGCGATGAGGTTCAATTGCATACGTTGTCCTTAAACAAGCGGTGGATAGAGGTTCCATCATAGGCTTACTGAGAATCTCAACGCCGTGCCTGCATTGGGCTTCCAGGACCGCGCTGCGCTAGAGGCGGATTCCGTTGCGATTGAAGAACGATGAATTTGGCCCCGTGTCGGCAAAGTCTGCTATCGGAGAAAACACCTTCGTTTTCGTCTTGCCCGCGACCGGCTGCTTTCGCGGCGAACCCGGCCTTGAATTCTGGTTCAAATTGCACACATCAGTCGACTCAAGGACCTTCTTACAGATCAAGCCCTTAATCCACCGGAATATCCAGATGCCCGGCAATTCAAAGCCCCATGCAAGTTAATTCACGCTAGGGCCGGCTTGCTTGCTCTACAGTGCTACGACAGCTACACAAAAAGTCAACTATGAACGCTCCCGCAACCGCTTCCGCGACTGAACTGCTGCAACGTGCCGAGTTGCAGGCCAGGGTGTTGCAGGCCTTAAAGCCGCTGCTGCCGGCCCACGCCCTGCTCTACCAGACCGAAGACACCACGCCCTACGAGTGCGACGGGCTAACCGCCTACCGCGCCCGCCCGTTGCTGGTGGCCCTGCCCGAAACCGAGGCGCAGGTAGCGGCGGTGCTCAAGGCTTGCCATGGTTTGGGCGTACCGGTGGTGGCGCGCGGAGCGGGCACCGGACTTTCCGGTGGTGCCATGCCCAACGCGCTGGGCGTGACCCTGTCGCTGGCCAAGTTCAACAAGATATTGAAGATCGACAAACGCAGCCGCACGGCGGTGGTGCAATGTGGCGTGCGCAACCTGGCCATCAGCGAGGCCGCTGCGCCCTACGGCCTGTACTACGCGCCCGACCCGAGCAGCCAGATCGCCTGCACCATCGGCGGCAACGTGGCAGAAAACTCGGGCGGCGTGCACTGCCTCAAGTACGGCCTCACGTTGCACAACATCCAGAAGGTACGCGGCTTCACCATGGAGGGCGAGCCGGTCACCTTCGGCAGCGATGCGCTCGACGACGCCGGCTACGATTTCCTGAGCGTGGTGATCGGCAGTGAGGGCATGCTGGCCGTGACCACCGAAGTCACCGTCAAACTGGTTCCCAAGCCGCAACTGGCGCGCTGCATCATGGCCAGCTTTGACGACATCCGCAAAGCCGGCGAGGCGGTCGCTGCGGTGATCGGTGCCGGCATCATTCCGGCCGGGCTGGAGATGATGGACAAGCCCATGACCGCCGCCGTGGAAGACTACGTGCACGCCGGTTACGACCTGAACGCTGCGGCCATTCTGCTGTGCGAAAGCGATGGCACACCCGAAGAAGTGGAAGAAGAAATCGGCCGCATGAGTGCGGTGCTGACCGCCGCCGGTGCCACGCAAATTGCGGTGAGCAACAGCGAGGCCGAGCGCATGCGCTTCTGGAGCGGGCGCAAAAATGCGTTCCCCGCGTCGGGCCGCATCAGCCCCGACTACATGTGCATGGACAGCACCATTCCGCGCAAGCGTCTGGCCGACATCCTGCTGGCGATTGCCGAGATGGAAAAGAAATACCAGTTGCGCTGCTGCAATGTATTCCATGCAGGCGACGGCAACCTGCATCCGCTGATTCTGTTTGATGCCAACGACCCCGACCAACTGCACCGCTGCGAGTTGTTCGGCGCCGACATCCTGGAGACCAGCGTGGCCATGGGCGGCACAGTGACCGGCGAGCACGGCGTGGGCGTGGAAAAGCTCAACAGCATGTGCGTGCAGTTCAGTGCCGAAGAAAACGCGCAGATGTTTGCGCTCAAGGCCGCCTTTGATCCGCAAGGCCTGCTCAACCCCGGCAAGGTGATTCCCACGCTGCACCGCTGCGCCGAATACGGAAAGATGCTGGTGCGCGGCGGGCAGATCAAGCACCCGGAACTGGAGCGTTTTTAGGTCGCCACGCTGGCGAAACCGGGTACCGCATGCGCAACACCATCCTGAACCTCGAAGAATCCAAAATCCGCGAAGTCGCCAACGCCGGCATCGGCCGCAGCGATGTGCTGGCGTTCTGGTTTGGCGAGAGCGATGAAGTCACCCCCGACTTCATCCGCCAGGCCGCCATTGATTCACTCCACCATGGCGAAACCTTTTACGCCCATAACCTCGGCCTGCCCTACCTGCGCGAGGGCCTGGCGCGCGCCATGTCGCTCAAGCACCCGCAGCACAACGGCGGCACGGCCATCGGAGCGGACCGCATCGCGGTGACCAGTGGCGGCGTGAGTGCGCTGATGCTGGCAGTGCAGGCCATCGTCGATCCGGGCGACGAAGTGGTGGCGGTCACGCCGGTCTGGCCCAACCTGACGGCGCAGGCACTGATCATGGGCGGCCAATTGCGCACGGTCAGTCTGCAACCCAAAGCAGGTGCCTGGACACTGGACCTGGACGCCCTGCTGGCCGCCATCACCCCGGCCACCAAGCTGCTGATCGTCAACGCCCCCAACAACCCCACCGGCTGGACCCTCGCCCCCGACGAACAGCGCGCCATTCTGGCGCACTGCCGCAAGACGGGCACCTGGATCCTGGCCGACGAGGTCTACGAAAACCTGTACTACGAGCCCACCGCACAAGCCTGCGCGCCGAGCTTTCTGGACCACTCGGAACCCGAAGACCGGCTGGTGGTGGTGCACAGCTTTTCCAAAAGCTATCTGATGACCGGCTGGCGCCTGGGCTGGCTGGTGATGCCGCCGAGCATGACTGCCGCCATGGGCAAACTGATTGAGTTCAACACGTCGTGTGCCAGCACCTTTGTGCAGCGTGCCGGCATTGCCGCACTGGAGCGGGCCGATGAAGTCACGCCCCGCGTCGTGCAGCACCTGAAGGCCTGCCGCGACGCGCTGGTGCCCGCACTGCAAGCCCTGCCCGGCGTGGAACTGGCCAGCCCCAAGGGTGGCATGTATGCGTTCTTCAAAGTGCCGCTGCCGGACGACTCGCTCACCATCGCCAAGCGGCTGGTGCAGGAGGCCGGGCTGGGCCTGGCCCCCGGTAACGCCTTTGCGCCGGAGGCCAATGGCTGGCTGCGCTGGTGTTTTGCGTCCAAAGATATTGCCCGGCTGCACCAGGGCGTGGAGCGGCTAGAGAGCTGGCTGGAACGTGCTAAATGATGGGCGCCTGATGGACAGACCACCCAGCCGTTCAATGAACTGTCTTCTCTGCACACAAGAACTCCTGCACCTCTAACCGGGTGCTTATGGGTAACTCAATAACAATCAGGCAGCGACTGCCTCGGGCGCCTTGATGCCCATGGAATCCAGCGCAGCCGCCAGATGCGCCACGCTGCGGTCCACGTTGTGCAGTTTTTCCAGGCCGAACAGGCCGACGCGGAAGGTCATGAAATCGGCCGGTTCGTCGCATTGCAGCGGTACGCCGGCGGCAGTTTGCAGGCCCAGGGCCAGGAACTTTTTGCTGTTCTGAATGTCTGTGTCGGTGGTGTAGCTCACCACCACGCCGGGGGCCTTGAAGCCATCGGCCGCCACGCTGACGATGCCTCGGTTCTCAAACAGCGCACGCACCTTGCTGCCCAGCGACAGTTGCTCCTGGCGCACTTTTTCGAAACCGTAGTTGCGGGTTTCGCTCATGACTTCATGCAGGCGCACCAGGGCGTCGGTGGGCATGGTGGCGTGGTAGGCATGGCCGCCCTTTTCGTAGGCTTCCATGATCTGCATCCACTTCTTGAGGTCGCAGGCAAAGCTGGAGCTGGTGGTGCCGTCAATGGCGGCGCGGGCCCGCGCGCTCATCATCACCATGGCGCAGCAGGGCGAGCCGCTCCAGCCCTTTTGCGGGGCGGTCACCAGCACATCAACGCCGATGTCTTCCATGTTGACCCACAGTGCGCCGGAGGCAATGCAGTCCAGCACAAACAGGCCGCCCACTTCGTGCACCGCAGCGGCCACGGCACGCAGGTAGTCATCGGGCAGGATCATGCCGGCGGAGGTTTCAACGTGGGGCGCAAACACCACATCGGGCTTTTTCTCGCGGATGGCGGCCACCACTTCGCCAATCGGGCAGGGGGTCCAGGGCGACTGGCGGTCGGTGCCGGTGCGGCGTGCCTTGAGCACGGTGGACTCGGCCGGGATGTTGCCCATGTCAAAAATCTGCGTCCAGCGGTAGCTGAACCAGCCATTGCGGATGACCATGGCCTTTTTGCCGGTGGCAAACTGGCGGGCTACCGCTTCCATACCAAAGGTGCCGCTGCCGGGAACCAGGGCCACGGAGGGCGCGTGGTACACCTCTTTGAGCATGGCGGAAATGTCCCGCATCACGCCCTGAAAGCGCTGCGACATGTGGTTGAGGGCGCGGTCGGTGTAGACCACCGAAAATTCGAGCAGTCCATCGGGGTCAATATGGGGAACGAGTCCGGGCATGGGGTGTCTCCGTTGTGTTTTAAGAAAAATAGCTTAGCACGCTAGACAAAGCCGCGCACCGGGAAGTCCGTGCCGCGCTGCAGCCAGTTGGTCGGCGCGTAGGCGGTTTGGCCGTCGGTGACGTGCAGCGTGTAGGCGTGGCGCGAGCGGGGCGAGCGGTTCGGCGCGCTGTAGTGCGGTAGCAATCCGTGGAACATGACCAGCGTGCCGGCCTCCACCTCCAGCGGCACCGCGCTGTGCGCATTTGGCCATGGCGTGGCATCGAGCTTTTCCATGGTGACCGTATCGCCGTGGCGCACAAAACGCTCGCGCAAGGGGCTGCGGTGACCGCCCAACTCGGCCCAGAGGCAGCCGTTCTCCAGCGTGGCATCTTCCAGCGCAAACCAGAAGGTGGTCACGCTGATCGGGCTGCTGTCAAAGAAGGTGGCGTCCTGGTGCCAGCCCACCTCGCCGCCAATGCCGGGCTGCTTGAAGATATACATGGACTGCCAGATTTGCGGTTCCACCAGCCCCGCATCCTGGGCCAGTGCGTGCAATTCGGGGCCCCGCGAAAACGCACTGAACACCGGGTCCAGGTCGTGCATGGCGTGGCCGATCTTGTTGATTGAAAGTTCCTTGGCCTGCCGCAGTTGCCCCTCCGCGTCAAAGGCTTCTTCCTCAAAGAAGCAACTGCTGCGGGTGGCGGAGTCCAGAAAATAGCGGTCCACCGCGCGCACCTGCTCGTTGGTGGTGAAGATGGTTTTGCTGGTGGCGGGGTCAAAGGCCTCGACGATCTGCTGGGCCTGCGCACGCAGCGCCGCAATGTGCGCCGGCGACTTGAAGCCGGGCAACACGATGAGTCCGTCCTGCCGGTAGCGTGCTTTCTGTTCCGATGTCAGCATGAATGCCTTTGCCAGAGTGGGATCAAACAGTATAGGCAAGCAATGCCCGACAATGGCGCCGAGCCAAGAACCCCCTGGAGCCTTTGTGACCCTGGAACCCCTGATTCAACTCACCCGCGGCGGCACGCCTGAGAGCCTGCATTTCGGGGCCGTGGCGGTGGTGAACCGCCGAGGCCAACTCACCGCCTGCGTGGGCGACGCACACCAGCGCATCTTCACCCGCTCCACGCTCAAGGCACTACAGGCCCTGCCCTTTGTGCAGGCGGGCGGCCCGGCGCAACTGGGCTACACGCAGGAAGAAGTCGCCATGCTCTGCGCCAGCCACAACGGCGAAGACCGGCATGTGGCGGCCACGGAAAGCATGTTGCAAAAGACCGGGCTGAACTACCGCACGCTGCGCTGCGGCTGCCATGTGCCGGGGCTTTTTACCCTGCTGGAGCAAGCGCCGCCGGAAGGTCTGGTGTTTGACGAGCGCCACAACAACTGCAGCGGCAAGCATGCCGGCTTTCTGGCGCACTGCGTCTTGCAGGGCTGGCCCACCGACGATTACGTTGCCCCCGACCACCCGCTGCAACAGGCCATTCGCCACAACGTGGCACAGGCCGTGGGCATGGCGGCCGACGAACTGCGCATGGGCATAGATGGCTGCTCGGCGCCCAACTACGCCATGCCCCTGTCCAAGCTGGCCTACGGTTACGCGCGCCTGGCATCCGGCGCGGCCGACGCCGAACTGGGTGAGAGCTTTTCCGCGCTGTCTGCCGCCATGACAGCGCAGCCCTGGATGGTCAGCGGCACCGGCCGCAACGACCTGGCCTTTACCCAGGCCGGGCGCGGCGACTGGGTCTGCAAGATCGGGGCTGACGGGGTGCAGGTGATTGGCAGCAAGAGCCGGGGCGAGGCGCTGGCTATCAAGATCAGCGATGGCAACAAGGCCGCGCTGTATGCCACCACGGTCGAGGTGCTGGACCAGTTGGGCTGGCTTGACGACGCCCAGCGCCGGCTGCTGGAGCCCTGGCGTGCGAAGATTCTGCGCAACGCCCGTGGCCTGCATGTGGGCGACCGCAACCCCGTTTTCAAACTGCAAACACCATGAACCATTCCATCAGCCTGATAGGCGCACCCACCGACATTGGCGCGGGCAGTCGCGGCGCGAGCATGGGCCCCGAGGCGCTGCGCGTGGCCCACATTGCCAGCATTCTGGAAAGCCACGGGCTCGAAGTGCAGGACCGGGGCAACCTGAACGGCCCGCGCAACCCCTGG
>CAKZJN010000289.1 GCA_936943465.1 uncultured Rhodoferax sp. | reverse complement strand
GTCCGCGGTCTGGCTGGCACCCATGCCACGGCCTTGCGTGAACAGGGCGAACAGACCGGACACAGCGGCTTCCATCATCCCGCCCGCTAGCGCAATGACCACGCCCTGCTGAAACACGCGATCCCAGCGCGGCGCGCGCGCGACTTTGGGGGAATGCGCGGTTGGGGCATGTGCGGGATCCGGT
Organism: uncultured Rhodoferax sp.; assembly: GCA_936943465.1. Classification (GTDB taxonomy): domain Bacteria; phylum Pseudomonadota; class Gammaproteobacteria; order Burkholderiales; family Burkholderiaceae_C; genus Allorhodoferax. Next base: position 11,346 of record CAKZJN010000289.1, on the reverse strand, counting down.
GGTGCCGTGCGCGCCAGCATCAGGGGCAACAGCGCAGCGCCGGTAAACGCCACCCCAATCCAGAACACGGCACGGCCTTGCAGGTCAAACTGATTGGCAAGCACCGGCGCCACGATGGGTGCCAGTGCAATCAGGGTTTCATGGAAGCCGACCAGCCGGCCGCGCGCCTCGGCCGGCGCGATGCGGTACAGCCAGGGCTCTAGCCCGATCCAGCGCAAGCCCAGACCCAGCCCCGCCAGAGCGCCCCCGAGCAGCCAGAAGGGCCAAACCGCCAACGCCATGCCGCCCATTGCCAGAACGCTGCACAGCAAACCCGCCACGATGACCCGTCGCGGCCCAAAGCGGCGACACAACAGGGGCGACAGCGCGAGCCCTGGAAATTGCCCGAGCCAGAGCGACGCGGCGTAGAGGCCGAGTTGCGTGGCATCCAACCCCTGCTGTGCCAGCCACACCGGCAGCACCACAAAGGCAATGCCAAACTGCCCGACCTGCGCCAGCGTGGACACGCTGTTGAGCGCGCTGATGGTTCGCCAGTCGAATTCGGGGACTTTGTGCATGGGAGCCATTGTCAGGGTGAGTGGCGCAGCCCAAAGGCGGCATGTCGAAATAGGTGCACGTCACTAAAAACAGCTACGGCCGCTTAAAACACTGGCTTATTTTCGCGATCGGATGAATAATTGCTGCACTGCAACAAATTACTTACCAAAGGCCCACCATGTTCAAGAACACACCCTTCGAAGCCATCGCAAAAACCATGCAAGAGTCCGCTCCCAAGATGAACCCCGCCGCTGTTCAGGAAGCCCTGAAGCCCGTGCAGGACAACCTGAAGGCATGGGCTGATCTGGCCCAGGCACAAGCCAAGGAAGCCCAAGCCGCTCTGACCGAATCGGTCGAGTCCATCAAGGGCGCCAAGGACCCGCAAGCCGCGTTTGAAGTGTTCAAGGCATCCGCCGAAGCCGGCATGGCCATGTTCGCCAAGAACCTGAAGGCTGCTACTTCCCTGAGCGTGGACCAGTTCCACAGCAGCGTGGACGCCATTGAAAAGGCCCACCCCGCTCGCGAAGCCTTCGCCCCGGTTGCCAAGAACCTGAAGGCCGCTGCTTCTACCGCTGAGTCCACCCTGGACTCCGTGATGGAAAAAGGCGCTTCGGTTGCTGCCCAAGTGGCATCGGTTACCAAGACCAAGAAATCCGGCAAATAATTCCGGAACCTGCGTCACCGCATGAAAGCCCGCAGGCTCCGGCCGAGCGGGTTTTTGTGCGTTGGGGGGGCGGAGGTTCAGCGTTTCGAAAGCTTGTAGAGGCCCGGTGCCTCTACACTGAAAACTGCGATGCAGGCCCCTGTGGGGCCGGTCCAACCACCTGGAAATCACATGTCTTCCAATATACAGAATCTCCCTCTCCTGCAGAACCTGCCCGTGGATCTGGCCACCGTGAGCAACCAGTCCAGCCGCCTGCTCACCAGCGCCTCACACCACCGCAAGAAAATTGTGACGGACCATCTGCAACGCGCGATGGATCTGGCCAAGTCGCTGGCAAATGCCCAGACGAATCTGGCCACCGCATTGACTGCGGCCGACGCCTACAAGATGTTCATGGAATATGGCACCGACGCCGCACAGCGCCTGGCACTGACCATCGACGTGCTGCGCGAGCGCGGCAATATTGACAAAGCCCACGAAGAAGCGGGAACTCCCCCGGTACTGGACTACGAATACGAGTTGCTGGTGGACGGCCGCAAACTGGAACGTCCGGTCAATTACCAGTTGCTCAAAATCTTGCCGCCCAAGGGCGTGAAGGTGTTCGACTGGAAGCGTCCCTACATGATCATCGACCCGCGTGCCGGACACGGCGCGGGCATTGGCGGCTTCAAGCCCGATAGCCAGGTAGGCGTGGCGCTGCGCGCCGGCCATCCGGTGTACTTTGTGGTGTTCCGCCAGCACCCGGAGCCGGGCCAAACGCTGGCTGATGTGATGCAGGCCGAAGCCGAATTCCTCCACGAAATTGCACGCCGCCACCCCGAATCGCCCAAGGCCGTGGTGGTGGGTAACTGCCAGGGTGGCTGGGCCACCCTCATTTTGTCGGCAGCCAACCCCGACATCACTGGCCCGCTGGTCATCAATGGCGCACCCGTGTCTACCTGGTCGGGCCAGATCGGTGAGAACCCGATGCGCTACAACGGTGGCCTGCTGGGCGGCGTGATGCCTGCACTGCTGATGGCCGACCTGGGCGGTGGCGAATTCGACGGCGCCCATCTGGTGAGCAACTTTGAAATGCTCAACCCGAGCCGCAACTTCTTCGGCAAGTACTACGACCTGTTTGCCGACGTGGACAACAAGCGCGAAGGCTTCCTGGAATTTGAAAAGTGGTGGGGCGGTTTCCACTTCACCAACGCCGGAGAAATCCGCTGGATCGTCGAACAACTGTTTGTCGGCAACAAATTGGCACGCGGCGAGGCCGAACTGGAACCTGGTCAGCGCCTGGACCTGAAGGTGATCCGCTCACCCATCATCGTGTTCGCCAGCCGTGGCGACAACATCACGCCACCGCAACAGGCGCTCAACTGGATCGTGGACACCTTTACCGACGAGCAGGAAATTCGGGTCCGGGGCCAGCGCATCATTTACATGGTGCACGACAAGGTCGGGCATCTGGGCATCTTCGTGTCGTCCTCCATTGCACGCAAAGAACACGCCGAAGTGGCCTCCACCCTCAAGACCATTGAGGCACTGGCGCCCGGTCTCTACGAGATGAAGATCGACGAGACCAAGGGCACCGAAGGGAACGAGCACTTCTTCGTCAGCTTCCATGACCGCACCATGCAGGACATTCTCACCACGGTGGAAAACGACCGCGAGCAAGAGAAAGACTTTGCTGCGGTAGCGCGCCTGTCTGCGCTGGGTGCCGAGTTGTATGACGTGGCCGTCCGCCCCGCCGTGCAAAGCCTGGTGACGCCCGAATCGGCCGAAGCCCTGCGCGAGGCCCATCCGTCGCGGGTGAGCCGCAAGCTGTTTTCCGACGCCAACCCGGTCATGCCGGCATTGGAGCCGGCGGTTGAATGGGCGCGAACCCAGCGCCAGAAGGCTTCGCCCACAAACCCTCTGCTGGCGTTTGAGCGCCTGTGGGCCGAAAGCGTCATTCAGGGACTGGACCTGTTCCGGGACCTGCGCGACGCGGCGTACGAAAACACCTTCCTCAGCATTTACGGCTCCCCCGCGCTGCGCGCGATGGCCCAGGCACCGGTTGTCGAAACCACCGACCATCCGCACACCCTGCGCCGTTCGCCGCAGGTGCAAAAGGCACTGGCTTCCATCGAACGCGGAGACTTGGCTGGCGGCGTGATTCGCATGCTGGTGCTGCTGGCCGGTTCGCGCGGTTCGGTACGCCGTGACCGGCTGGAGCGCTCGGCGCAAGTGCTCAACGGCACCGATCCGTTCAAGGCCATGGGGCCGGAGCGCCGTGGCGAGCTGATTCAGGAACAGTCCATCATTGCCGAGTTTGAGCCCAAGCTGGCGGTCGAAACGCTGCCGGTGCTGCTACGCACTGCGGCAGACCGCGACCGTGCCATGGAACTGGTGAACTTCATTGTGGGCGCGCGCGAAGAAATGGAGCCGCACTCGCTGAAGTTGATCCAGCGCATGGAACAAATTCTGGGCCTGGCTGAGAATAAGTCCGAAAGCCCTGTCGTGACATCTAAGGCAGCCGCCCGAAAGAGCACGCGCAAGGCCAAAAAGGCGTGACTATGAAATCCAAAATCGTTTCGGCCAGTGAGGCCATTGCCCTTGTTCATGACAACGACACCCTGATCTGCTCCGGCTTCGGCGTGGTCGGCGTGCCAGACGAGTTGCTGGTGGCGCTGGAAAAGCGATTTTTGGATACGGCAGCGCCGCGCAACCTGCACCTGTTGTTTGGTGGCGGCCCCGGCGATGGCAAAGAACAGGGCCTCAACCGGCTCGCCCACGAAGGCCTGATTGCATCCGCCATTGGCGGCCATTGGGGTCTGGTGCCCAAGATGGGCGCCATGGCCATGGCCAACCAGATCGAGGCGTACAACCTGCCGCTGGGCGTGATCTCGCACATGTACCGCGATATCGCAGCCGGACTGCCAGGCAACCTTACGCCGGTCGGCCTGGGCACCTTTGTCGACCCGCGCCTGCAGGGCGGCCGCATTAACGCGCGCACCACACAAGACATTGTGGAAGTGACCACCCTGGGCGGTCGCGAGATGCTGTTCTACAAGGCCCCCAAGCCGAATGTGGCCTTTATCCGCGCCTCCATTGCCGACCCGGATGGCAACTTGTCGCTGGAGCGCGAAGCCCTGACCCAGGACGCCCTGGCGATTGCCATGGCTGTCAAGAATTCCGGTGGCGTGGTGATTGCGCAGGTGGAGTTCATCACCGAGTCTGGTGCCATGCTGCCGCGCCGCGTCAAAGTGCCCGGCATTTTGGTGGACTGCGTGGTCGTGGCCCAACCTGCCCACCACATGCAAACCTATGGCACACCCTACAGCCCCGCGCTGTCCGGCGAGATGCGCGTGCCGCTGGACGCGCTGCCGCCCATGCCGTTTGACGAGCGCAAGGTGATTGCACGCCGCGCCGCTTTTGAGCTGATGCCCAACGCGGTGGTGAACCTGGGCATCGGCATGCCCGAAGGCGTGGCTGATATTGCCAACGAAGAGCGCCTGCTGCGCTACATGACACTCACCGCCGAGCCCGGCGTGGTGGGTGGCGTGCCTGGCAGCGGCATGAACTTTGGCTCCAGCACCAACGCCACGGCGCAGTTGGACATGAACCAGCAGTTCGACTTTTACGATGGCGGCGGCCTCGATCTGGCGGTGCTGGGCCTGGCCGAATGCGATGCGCGCGGCAACATCAACGTGAGCCGCTTTGGCCCGCGTCTGGCCGGTGCGGGTGGCTTTATCAACATCACGCAAAACAGCCGCACGGTGATCTTCATCGGCACCTTCACGGCCGGCGGCCTGGAGGTCAAGGTGGGCGACGGACAGCTCACCATCGTCAAGGAAGGCAAGTTCCGCAAGTTTGTGGAGCAGATCGAGCAGGTCACCTTCAGCGGCGAATATGCCTCCCGCATGGGCAAGAAGGTGTTGTACGTGACCGAACGCTGCGTGCTCACGCTCACGCCCGAAGGGCTGGAGCTGACCGAAGTGGCGCCGGGCGTGGACATTGACCGCGACATCCTGCCCTACATGGCGTTCAAACCTATCATCCGCAACCCGGCGCTGATGGATGCGCGCATCTTCCGTGACGAAGTGATGGGCCTGAAAGACACACTGCTGTCGATTTCGCTGCTGGAACGCATTGCCTACCAGCCCGAGCGCAACCTGCTGTTCCTCAACTTCCAGGGGCTCAAGCTGCTCACCCCCAAGGACGCGCAGGATGTGCAGACTGCGGTGGAGCGCAAGTGCAAGGAAATCGGCCACAAGGTCAACACCGTGGTGAACTACGACGGCTTTGAGATCATGGAGCCGGCCATGGATGCGTATGCCGAAGTGGTCAAGCACATGAGCGAAAACTACTACGCCAACATCACCCGCTACAGCACCAGCGCCTTCCTGCGCAACAAGCTGGGCGCCGCCATCAGCGGTCGTGGCCTGGCGCCGCACATCTACGAAACCCAGGCGGAAGCTGAAGCAGCCATTTGAGTTGCGGCCTGGGCAGGCTTTGCCTGCCCAGGCGTGGCGGCTTACAGCGTCGCCACGTGCGCAGCCAAGCCCCGCTGCATGGCCGGCAGGGCTGCCAGCAGGCTTTCCAGTTGCGACCGGCACCGGACCAGATCGTCGGCCCGCCCGGCAACTTCCATGGCCTGGCAAATTTCCCCCAGCCGCATGGCGCCCACCGTGCGCGCCGAAGACTTCAGCGCATGCGCCACCTCGGCGGCAGCGCGCACCTCGGACGCGGCAAGCGCCGCCGTGATGGACTGCACTTTTTCCTGCAGCCCCTCCTGAAACTTGCCGATCAGGCGTTTGTGGATCGCGGGGCTGCCCGGCGCCACCCGGCCCAGCGACTGGTTATCCCAGTCGGGAAACGCAGCGACCGGATCCGGTGCTGGAAACGCGTCAATCACCACAGGGCTTTCATCCGGCAGCGGCAGCCACTGGTTCAGCGTGGCACGCAATGCATCGAGGCGCAGGGGCTTGGCCAGATAGCCGTCCATCCCGCGATCCAGACAGCGCTGTCCCTCGCCTTGCATGGCATTGGCCGTCACCGCAATGATGGGCTTGCGTTGCCCCGGTAGCTCGTCCCGGCGGATCGCCTCGGTCAGGGCAAAACCGTCCATCACCGGCATATGGCAGTCGGTCAGCAGCAGTGCATAGCGACCGCTCCTCCACCGTTCCAGCGCCACCTGACCGTCAGGCGCAAGCTCTGCGGCGTAACCCAGCAAGTGCAACTGGTGCAGGATGACCTCGCGGTTGGTCTCGTTGTCTTCGGCCAACAGAATCAGCCGACCGCTGCCGGCAGCCTCCTCTACCGGCGGCGCTTGCCGCAACGGAAAATCTGCGCGCCCGGAAGCGGCCAGCAGCGTGCCCGGCGCACATTCCTGAAGGGGCAACGCAATGACAAAGTCCGAGCCCTGCCCCAGCGTGCTGCGAACCTGAATGGTGCCGCCCATCAGGGCCACCAATTGCCGCGTGATGCTGAGGCCCAAGCCGGTACCGCCAAAGCGGCGCGCCGTGCTGGCGTCCCCTTGCTGGAATGGCTTGAAGAGTTGCTCCAGCAAATCCGGCGCCATGCCAATGCCGGTATCGGAAACCCGCCATTCCACGCCCCGGGTTCCATCCGCCAGTTCACACGGCGACACGGCAAGCTCCACGCGGCCCGACCGCTGCGCCTGACCGTGGGTGAATTTAATCGCGTTACCCAGCAAGTTGAGCAACACCTGCTGCAAGCGCAGCGGATCGAACAGCGCCCACGCGGGCAGATCCGCAGACACAGACACACTGAGCGACAACTGCTTGCTGCGAGCCGCCGTTTCCATCAGCGACACCACCCCTTCCGCCACCTCACGCAATTGCGTGGGCATCGACTCCACCTGCAGCTTGCCGGCCTCGATCTTGGAGTAATCGAGGATGTCGTTCAGGATGTTCAACAGGGAAACCGAAGAGCCCTGAATGGTTTGCAACATGCGGCGCTGCTCAGGCGTCAAGGGGGTTTGTTGCATCACATCCACCATGCCCAGCACGCCATTCATTGGCGTACGAATTTCATGGCTCATATTGGCCAGGAACTCTGACTTGACCCGGCTGGCTACTTCGGCGGCCTCCACCTGTACCGCCAACTCATAGTTCAGACCGCGCAGCTCGTCCTGGGCGGCCCTGAGTTCTTCGGTGCGCTGGGCCACCAGCCCCTCCAGGTTGGAACGGTACTGCTGCAGTTCCTCCTCAATCTTCTTGCGGTCACTGATATCGCGCACGACCCCCAGCACGCAGGGCGTGTGATCCAAAGTCAGCAAATGCGCCGACAGCAGCCCGGTAACGATGCCTCCCTGCGCATTGAAAAATTCGGCTTCAAAGTTTTCTACCGAGCCATCGCGCATCAGCCGCGCCTCCATCTGCTGGCGCGCCCCATCGCTGACCCACACGCGCAGGTTCTGAATGGTCTTGCCCACCAGTTGCTCGCGGCTGCTTCCATGCATGCGCGCAAAGCCCTCATTCACGTCCAGGCACATGCCATCGGTCAGGCGACGGATGCTCATGGCATCGGGGCTGCTGGCAAAGGCGGAGCGGTAGCGTTCTTCGTTGTTGCGGGCCACTTCCAGCGAACGGTGCAGTCCATGCAGCAAGGTTCCGATGGCTATATCGATCATGCCGCTGACGAACGCAAAGCTCACCGCAATCACCAGCCAATTCAGCAAGGGACTGGACTCCAGCCCCGGCAACACCACATCGTTCTTGAGCCCATAGCCCAGACCAAACAGGGTCAGCGTGCAAAGCGCCAGCACCCAAGACGCCGGTTTGCGTCCGAGCAGCAGGGCCGCCAATGCGGCGCAGGTCATCAAGTAGATTTGGCTGTAGGTTCCAAACAGCACAATGAAGCCGACACCCGTCAGAAAAACCACGCCGCACAGCCCCCAGGCACGCTGCGTGAAACCAAGGCCCGGGTAACGCCACAAAACCCACAACATGCACGCTGCCACGACATCGAAGACGGCAATGTGCCCCATGCCCTGCATGACAGCCAACACCACGCTGGGCACGGCCACCGCAGTCGCCAACAATGTAATGCCCCGCAGCAGGCGCGAAAGCATCTGGGCGCGCCATTCCTGCAGGCTCAAGTAAGCGCTGGAGGGCGTGGAGTGCGGGGCGGACGACCGGCTAGTCATGGCGAATCAGTGCCTGCTGAGGGCGTGGGTGACAAACAGAGGAGGATTCTAGGGTGCGGTATCGCTTGTGGGCTTAGGGGTAGAACCTATACGCAGTGTCAGGGCACCGGCTTTGCGTTGCCCCTCTCCCAAAACGACCCGCGCCTTGGCACTGGCGCATTGGCCTCGCAGTGCCTCGACACTGGCGCGCAGTGGCGCGGTATCGCCAATTTTGGCGCTGTAGCGGTCCAGCACGCTGGTGGCGGACTCCACCAACTTGCTATTCAGGGTTTCCTGGCCGCGCTGAATGAGCTCCCGGACTGCGCCGGCCGGGTCCCCCTTGAGACTCAGGGACATGGCGTATTCGGCATAACGGAGCACTTTGGCATTGCAATGGCGCACTTGGTCCGCGTATTCGGGGTGGGCCTTGGCCGAACCCGCCAGCAGCTCACTCATGGCGCGGCTGGCACAGAAGCGCAGTGCCAGTTGTTCAATCACGGTGTGCACTTCTTCGAGCTGAATGGCACGTTTCGCCAATTGCGCCAACAGGGCCACCAGATTGGAGGCCGACTCAAAGTCAAAGTCCGGCTGACGCACCTCCTTGATCATGGAGCGCACCGATTCCAACGCCTGTGCGATCTTGTGGTGGTGCAAGATCAACAGCGTCTCCACCACACTTGAGAGCCTGCGCGTGCGCTCATTGCCCGGGTCGCGCTCCAGCAGGCGCTCAAAATCATGCACACCGCGCTGCAGTGCCTTGTGGTCGCCCCGCTCAAACTGCACAAAGGCCATCAGCACCAGTGACTGGCAATCAAAAATGCGCGAGTCCAGCCCCAGCAGCGCCGTGCGCGCCAAGGTGCGCTCGGCGTCGTCCAGCTTGCCGGCATAAAAGGACATCATTCCAAAACTCTGCAGCCGTCCAATGGAGGCGGGGGTCAGCGTGCTGGCCATTTTGTAGGTGGCCAGCGCCTCGTCGAACTTGCCCAGCTCAAACTGCGCCCGCCCCATCACGTCGTAGGCGTCGGTGTAGGTCGGATCTTCGGTGACCAGGTTTTCCAAGGTGCTGATGGCTGCGGCGGGCTGGCCTCCGTCCAGCATCGAGCGCGCCACCCCAAGCTTGGCCCAGGGCAGCGTCTTGGCACGGATCACGGCTTCGTAGAGCTTTTTGGCCTCGGCCGGCTGGTCGAGCCGCAGCAGCAACTCGGCACCGATACGGGCGGCATACAACCAGAATTGCCCCCGGCTTTCAAACCGCTCCAGACAGAGTTGTGCGGCACGGGCAAAGTCGCTTTCTTCAATGGCCTGAAAAATATCCTTCAACGACACCTTGCGCAGCCGGGCGGCCTGCAGACGCTCGCTCAGGTGCGAGGGTTTGTGCGGTTTGAGCAGGTAGCCGTCCAACGCAGACTCCGCCGCCTCGGCCACCTTGGCATAGGTGGCCTCGCCGGTAATCATCACAAACACGGTGGAGAACGGCAGCATCTGGTTGCGGCGCAGGTCGTTCAGCAGGTCCTGGCCGGTGGCGTTTTCATTGGGGAAATGCTGCTCGCACAAAACGAAGTCATAGGTCTGAAACTCGAGCATGCGCCGGGCATCAATAATCCGCCCGCATTGCGCCACTGCCTTGACGCCAAAGTCCTTCAGTTGCGCCACCAGAATGGAGCGCATGGACGGATTGCCCTCCACCACCAACGCACGGGTGTTGGAAACGTCTTCAGGCAGCAGCAGGGCCATACGCAGCTTGGATGGTTGGCACGGATGCTTCAGCGCGCAAGCTGGTCTCCCTTTAAAAGTTTCATTGTGTTGGCGGATAGTAGCCCGTCTTACCCCGGTTTTCCAGCACAGCACCCCCTGGTTTTCACGGTGGTGTAACCCAAGGGTTTTTGATGCGGATCAATAGATTGCGCTTTGGCAGGAACAGAATTCCGGCATCTTGTATTGCTGAGAGGCATGGCCATCGATGTTGCAAATACGTATTCACGGGCGCGGCGGTCAGGGCGTGGTGACGGCGGCAGAAATGCTGTCAATTGCCGCGTTTGAGCAGGGCCACCATGCGCAGGCTTTCCCCAGTTTTGGCTCCGAGCGCACCGGCGCGCCGGTGGTGGCGTTCTGCCGCATCGACGACCACGAAATCCGCCTGCGAGAACCGATCCTGGCGCCCGATGTGCTCATCGTGCAGGACCCCACGCTGTTGCACCAGGTGGATGTGTTTCAGGGTCTCAAGCCGGATGGCTATGTGCTGATCAACACGCGCCGCAGCTTCGACGAACTGGGCTTGGCCGACATCAGTGCCCGCTTTCGCCATGAGCGCCTGACCACCGTGCCGGCCACCGACATTGCCTTGAAGCTCCTGGGCCGCCCGCTGCCCAACGCGGTGCTGCTAGGCGGTTTTGCCGCCCTGTCCGGGCTGATCACGCTGGAGGCGGTGGAACATGCCATCCGCCACAAATTCAGCGGCAAGGTGGCCGAAGGCAATGTGGCAGGAGCCCAGGAGGCCTTTGCCTATGTGCAAAACGAACTGAAGGAACTGGCCCATGCTCAAGCAAGTTGAAGGCTCGGCAGCAGTTGCCGAGGCGGTCGCCCTGGCGCGACCGGAAGTCATTTGCGCCTACCCGATTTCACCGCAGACGCACATCGTGGAAGGCTTGGGCGAGCGCGTGAAAGACGGCTCGCTCACGCACTGCGAGTTCATCAACGTGGAGAGTGAATTTGCCGCCATGAGCGTGGCCATTGGCTCCAGTGCAGCGGGTGCGCGCACCTATACCGCCACGGCCAGCCAGGGCCTGCTGTTCATGGCCGAAGCGGTTTACAACGCCTCGGGTCTGGGCCTGCCGATTGTCATGACCGTGGCCAACCGGGCCATCGGTGCCCCCATCAATATCTGGAACGACCACAGCGACTCCATGAGCCAGCGCGACTGCGGCTGGTTGCAGTTGTTTGCCGAAACCAACCAGGAAGCGCTGGACCTGCACATCCAGGCCTTCAAGATTGCCGAAGAACTCTCCATGCCGGTGATGGTCTGCATGGA
>CAKZJN010000288.1 GCA_936943465.1 uncultured Rhodoferax sp. | reverse complement strand
GGCGTGGGCTCCATGCCGCGCGAGGTGCGCAAAAACAATTCGTCTTTCAGCACCACCCGCAGCCGCTTCAAGGCATTGCTGACGGCGGGCTGGGTTACGCCCAAAGCTTCGGCGGTAGCTGAAACGCTGCGCTCGCGCAGCAACTGGTTAAAGACCACCAGCAGGTTGAGGTCTATCTCTCGCAAATCCATGGCTCACCCCATTATTCACAACGGTGATTGTATGCATCAGGTTTGCTTTATGGACTTATAAAGCGGCGCTCTCCAGAATCGGCGCAACTGGAGACAAAGGCATTCGCCTCAACACAATGGAACTCGTCGTAGAACCCCTGAATAGGCGTCTGAACGTGGAAAGCGGCAGCAATCTGCTGGAGGTTTTGCGCGCCCACCAGTTGCCGATTTCCTATAGCTGCATGTCGGGCCGCTGCGGCACCTGCCGCTGCAAGGTGGTGTCGGGGCGGGTGCTGAACAGTGGGCCAGAGGCGGGTCGGCCCCACGCCGGCGAAGACGACTATGTACTGGCCTGTCAGGCGGTGTTGACCGACAACTGCGCCATTGAATTGCCCGACGTGGACGACGTGGTGGTGCACCCCGCGCGCATCTTGAAGGCCACGATCACCACCATTGAAGAGGCCACGCACGACATTCGCCGCATCCGTGTCAAGCTGGCCAAGCCGCTGGACTTCAGCCCGGGTCAGTACGCTACGGTGCAGTTCACGCCGGAGCACATCCGCCCCTATTCCATGGCCGGGTTGCCGGGCGATGCCGAAATGGAATTTCAGATCCGTCGCGTCCCCGATGGCCGGGTAACCGAATACATCTTTGACCAGCTTCAGGTGGGCGCTGCCATTCGCATCAGCGGCCCGCTGGGCACCGCGTACCTGCGAAAAAAACACCAAGGCCCCATGCTGTGCGTGGGCGGCGGCACCGGCCTGGCACCCGTGCTGTCTATCGTGCGTGGCGCGCTGGAGGCGGGCTTGACCAACCCGATTCACCTGTACTTTGGTGTGCGTAGCGCAGAAGACCTGTATGACTTCGACCGGCTGAAGGGCTTGGCCGACCAGCACCCCAACCTGAACGTGCAGGTGGTGATTGCCATGGGGCCGGTACCGAAGGGCATGCGCAGTGGCCTGGTGACCGACGCCATTGAAAAGGACATTGCCTCGCTGGACGGTTGGCGCGCCTACCTGTGTGGCGCACCGGCCATGGTGGAGGCGTTGAACATCTTGGCCACGCGCATGGGGCTGCAGCCCGGACACATTCACGCCGACGCCTTCTACCCCAGTGGCGTCTGACATCCACGCCCCGTCAACCCATAACTAACGCAAGGAGATCCCACCATGAGTGAACCAACCACTGTGTTCCCCGAAAGCCCCACGTGGCCCGGCGAGGGAACCAGCCGGGTGCCCTTCTGGGCCTACACCCGTGAAGACCTGTACAAGAAGGA
>CAKZJN010000287.1 GCA_936943465.1 uncultured Rhodoferax sp. | reverse complement strand
GTCTTGCGGATGTCCATGAACTTCCAGCCTTCTGCACTCACATCGTCGCGGCTCAAGGCGGCCAGTAGTTCCCGCGAACGCGGGCCCGATATCGCCACGCCGTGCAGGTCGTCGGTCATGTTTTTGTAGCTAACCCCCACTGCCGGAATGTGTTGCTCAAACCAGCGGCGATGCGCTTCCTGCATGGCACCGGAGCCAAACAGCATGAAGTGGTCTTCGGCCAGGCAGGCAACGGTCAGGTCGCCGTAGAGCTTGCCCTTGGGCGTGAGCATGGGGGTGAGGGACAGGCGTCCGGGCTTGGGCACGCGCCCGGCCAGAATGTGGTTAAGTGCAGCCCGTGCGCCGCCGCCCTTGAACTCATGCTTGGCGTAGTTGGCGATCTCCAATGCACCCACGGCCTCGCGTACCGCTTTCACCTCACGCGCCACGTAGTCGTGGGCACGCGGGCGCTGGAAGGTGGGCGATTCGTGTGCGTCTTGCGGGCCGTCGGCAAACCACAGCGCATGCTCTAGGCCGAAGCCCTGGCCCCACACCGCGCCCTTGGCGGTCAGGCGGTCGTAGATGGCGGTGGTCTTCTGGCGACGGCCCTTGGGCAGGGTCTCGTTGGGGAAGGTCATCATGAAGCGGCGCTCGTAGTTCTCGCTGCTCTTGACCGTGCCCCATTCGGGCGTAGCGAAGTTGCCAAAGCGCGCCACGTCCATGGCCCACACGTCGATGCTGGGCTCGCCGTCAATCATCCACTCGGCCATGCACATGCCCACACCGCCGCCCTGGCAGAAGCCGGCCATGACGCCTACCGCCACCCAGTAGTTGCGCATGCCCGGCACCGGGCCGATCAGCGGGTTGCCATCCGGCCCGAAGGTGAACGGCCCGTTGATGATGTTCTTGATGCCGGTGCGCCCCAGGATGGGCATGCGCTCAAAGCCCAGTTCCAGCCGCTCGGCAATGTTGTCCATCTTGGGCTCCAGCAGTTCATGGCCGAAGGTCTGCGGTGTGCCCTTGAGCGACCAGGGCGTGGCGCGCGGCTCATAGGTTCCCAGCAGCATGCCTTTGCGCTCCTGACGGAAATACATATTGCCCTCGTAGTCGATGCCGGCGGGCAGACGCTCATCGCCGCGCGCCACGATTTCGGGGATGTCCTCGGTGATCAGGTAGTGGTGCTCCATCGGCTGCACCGGCAGATGAATGCCGGCCAGGTGGCCCACCTCACGCGCCCACAAACCACCGGCGTTGACGAGGTACTCGGCATTGATGGTGCCCTTGGCGGTGACGACATCCCAGCTTCCATCGGGGCGTTGGTTGGTCTCCAGCACCGGCGTATGCGTGTGGTAGCTGGCGCCGTGCACCTTGGCCGCCTTGGCATAGGCGTAGGTCACGCCGCTGGGGTCCACATCACCATCCAGCGGGTCCCACAGGGCGGCGATGTAGCGCTTGGGGTCGATTAGCGGGTGGCGGCGTGCGGCTTCTTCGACGCTGATGAATTCCTGGTCCAGCCCCATGTAGCGGGCCTTGGAGCGCTCGCGCTTCAGGTAGTCGTGCCAGGTCGGGTTGCTGGCGAGGTAGAAGCCGCCGGTGTTGTGCATGCCCACCGAGTGGCCCGAGGTTTCTTCAATCTCTTTGTAGAGCTTGATGGTGTAGCCCTGCAGGCGCGAGATGTTGGGGTCGGAGCTGATGGTGTGGATCTGCCCTGCGGCGTGCCAACTGGAGCCGCTGGTGAGTTCGCTACGCTCCAGCAGCACCACGTCTTTCCAGCCGAACTTGGCCAGGTGAAACAGGATGGAGCAGCCAACCACCCCTCCGCCGATGATGACTACTTTGGCATGTGTTTGCATTGGGTTCGCTCCTCTTGTGGGTGGGGGTGGCCGGTTGCCCCCCTCTCTCAGGGATTCAGCTTAGGCGATTCAATCGCCCTTGTGAATGGCAAAACACCTCATGCCTGTCATAAACTGTGCTTATGACCAAGGCAAAGCCCAACCAGTCCCTCAACAACCTCCTGGTGTTTGAGGCAGCCGCGCGCAACGGCAGCTTCACCCGTGCCGCCAAAGACCTGGGCATTAGCCAGCCGGCGGTCAGCCATGCCATGCGTCTGCTGGAGGCAGACCTCGGTGTGCCCTTGTTTGACCGGCAACACAAGGGAGTACAAACCACCGAGGCCGGCCAGTACCTGTTGGAGCAGGTGGGCATGGGTCTGTCGCTGATCGAGCAGGCGCTGCGCGAGGTGCGCAGCATGCAGGCGCACCAGGTCACGCTGGCGGTATCCACCGCCACGGCCACCTGGTGGCTGCTGCCGCGCATTGCACGCTTCAAGCAATTGCACCCGAACATCGAATTGCGCGTCATCACCACCGACACCGACCTCGATCTGGCGCGCGAACGCATTGACCTGGCCATTACGCTGGGAGCAGACGAATTCGCCCAATACCAGCGCTGGCACTTTGTGGATGAAGAGATATTCCCGGTCTGCAGCCCGAAGTTTCTGCAGACCAATCCGTTACCGGACCTGAAGGCGCTGGCCCACAGCCCTCTGCTGGTGCTGGAGGAACGCTACCGCCCGCGCATGGGTTGGAAGGAATGGTTTGCCCAATTTGCGGTCCACCTGCCACGCCAACCGCGCATGTTCCGCTTTAACGACTACTCCATCGTGCTGCAAGCTGCCATTGAGGGTCAGGGCGTGGCGCAGGGCTGGCGCCATATCGTGCAGCCGTTGATTGCGCAGGGCCTGTTAGTTCGCCCGCTGCAGCAAGGCGTCACCACCGACCAGCCGCTCTTTATCACCGCGCCCTCGGGCAAGACGCTGCGCGCCGATGTGGCGTTTCTGAAAGACTGGCTGGTGGCCGAGGCGGCGACTACCTAGCTTTGATCGCGCCCTGCAGTTCGCGCAGCACGTCGTAGCAGGCGCCCATGTTGTGGTAATCCACCTTGCCCGCAGGACTTTTTTCGCGGGTGTGGTTGCGGTTGGCTGCATCCAGAATGCGGAACCAGGCGCCGTGCTGGTGGTCCACAAAGTGCTGCCAGCAGTAGGTCCAGAGTCGGTCGTAGCTCGCCCAGTAATGGGCCTCGCCGGTGCGCTGAGCCAGGATGGCTGCGGCGGCCAATGACTCAGCCTGTACCCAGTGGTATTTTTCTGGAAGGCAAATACTGCCATCCAGCCCGACGCCGTAGTGCATGCCGCCATGCTCTGTGTCCCAGGCCTCGGTTATCGCCCGGTCAAACAATTCCCGCGCACGCGGCAGGTGCCAAGGCTGCGGGTGCAAAGTGTCGAGCTGGCACAGCAACTTGGCCCACTCGGTGAAGTGCCCCGGCTGAAAACCCCAGGGCCGGAAGATGTTGCTGCTGTCATGCCGGTTGTACTCCAGGTCCGGCTGCCACTGGGCATCGTAGTGTTCCCAGATGCCGCCACCACACAGGGCCGCTTGCCGCACGGTAATGGCGTAGGCCAGGCTTTCGGCGCGCTCGCCGTAGCCCGCATCGCCGGTGGCTTCAAAGGCGGCAATCAAGGCCTCGCAGGTGTGCATGTTGGCGTTCTGCCCACGGTAGCCCGACACCTGCCAGTCGAAGCTGGCGTCGTCGGCATACAGGCCAAAAGCCGGGTCATAGAAACGCTGCTCCGCCAGCGCAAAGGTGCGTTCCAGCAAGCCTTTGCCTTCAGCAATTCCCACCCGGTACGCCCTTGCCGCCGCCAGCATGACAAAGGCGAGACCATACATGTGGCGGGTGCGGTCCAGCGGGGTCGATTGGCCATCCCGCCACTGAATCACCCAGTGGTAGCCGCCATGCTCCGGGTCCGCAAAGGCCTGGTCCAAAAAGCGCAGGGCATGGGCGGCCATGTCCCGGAATCGCACTTCGCCGCTCAGTTCATAGGCGGTCGCCGACGTCACCACAAACCGCGTGGCACTCACCAAATGGCGGGTCACGGTGTCGTACACCGTGCCGTCGTCCAGATAGAAGTGGAACATGCCGCCGCTGGGGTCGATGCACCGGTCGGCGTAAAACGCCATGTTCCACAGGATGTGGTCCTTGAGGAAAGTCGGGCTGCGGAAGTCGAGGCGTGGTGCGTGGGTCATCGCCCGTTTATACGTCGGTTGCAGGTCCTTTCTTCGGTCGGCACAAACCAGCGCCTTCGAAATCCACCCCGCACTTCGTCCATAATCTGCCCTGCTAGAGGTGCCACCGCCGGTGGCTGAGAAATACTCTTTGAACCTGATCTGGGTCATGCCAGCGTAGGGAAGCCCGCTTCACTGCACCGTCATGCGCCAGGTCAACCCTTAACCAGGACGACCATGACCGATCTGCTTTCTCCTTCCGACATCTGGGCCGACATTGCTGCCGTTCGCGAGCGCGCGCCGCTGGTGCACAGCATCACCAATTTTGTGGTGATGAACCTGAACGCCAATGTGCTGCTGGCAGCCGGAGCGTCGCCGGTGATGGCGCACGCGCATGAAGAGGTGCAGAGCATGGCCGGTATCGCCCAGTCACTGGTGCTTAACATCGGCACGCTGGAACCTGCCTGGATTGAGAGCATGCGCCTGGCGCTGCTGACCGCCTCGCAACGCGGCATTCCCACCGTACTGGACCCGGTGGGTGCCGGGGCCACCGCCTACCGCAACCAGAGCATCGAGTTGCTGCTGAACGCCGCCTCCCCCACGGTCATCCGAGGCAATGGCTCGGAAATCATGAGCGTGGCTGGCGTCGCGGTGCAAACCAAGGGCGTAGACAGCAGCGCAGCCGCCAACGACGCCCTGGGCTCGGCACGTGCGTTGGTGGGTCGCACTGGCGGCGTGGTGTGCGTAAGCGGCGTGACCGACCACATTGTGGACAGCAAGCGCTGGGCCCTGCTGCACAACGGCCATGCCTGGATGACCAAGATTACCGGCGTGGGCTGCTCGGCCACTGCCCTGATTGGTGCCTTCTGCGCGGTGCAACCCGATGCCTGGCGCGCCACCGTTTCGGCCATGGCGCTGATGGGCGTGGTGGGTGAAGTGGCCGCCGAAAAGGCCGTGGTGCGCAAGCAAGGGGTGGGCAGCATGCAAGTGCTCATGCTGGATGAGTTGCAGTTGCTCGACCAGGCCACGTTTGAAGCGCGCCTGAAGATGGAATTCAAACCTTGGTAAATCCGGTGGTGATGGGCCAGTCTGGCAACAAGCCGTGGAGCCTTGAGCGTCTGCGTGACGCGCTCAGGCTCTATCTGGTGACCGACCAACCCAGCCTGAAGGGACGGCCACTGCTGGACGTGGTGCAAGCTGCCGTGCAAGGCGGTGTGACCTGCGTGCAACTGCGTGAAAAACACGCCAGCAGCCACGACTTTCACGCCCTGGCCGTGGCCCTGATGGAACTGCTGCGCCCCCTCAACGTGCCGCTGATCATCAATGACCGGATTGACATTGCATTGGCCTGCGGCGCGCAAGGTGTGCACTTGGGTCAAAGCGATCTGCCGGTTGAAGCCGCGCGCAGCTTGCTGCCGCCCGAGGTGTTTATTGGCTGGTCCGTCGAGACCGAACACGAAGTGCAGCAAAGCGCCACGATGCCGGTGGACTACCTGGGCGTGAGTCCGGTGTTTGCCACACCCACCAAGACCGACACGGCACCGCCCTGGGGATTGGACGGCCTGCAACGCGTTCGCGCCCTTTCACCCTTGCCGCTGGTGGCCATTGGTGGCATTCACCTGCATAACGCCGCAGATGTACTGCGCGCTGGCGCAGACAGCCTGGCCGTGGTCAGCGCCATTTGCTCGGCCGACGACCCACGCGCGGTCGCCCAACAGTTAAGAGATGTGATCGATGTCCACTGAACTCCCCTATTCGTATCCCCGCGTGCTATCCATTGCCGGCTCCGAC
The DNA here is from genome assembly GCA_936943465.1 of uncultured Rhodoferax sp. Taxonomy (GTDB): domain Bacteria; phylum Pseudomonadota; class Gammaproteobacteria; order Burkholderiales; family Burkholderiaceae_C; genus Allorhodoferax. The sequence continues at coordinate 1,271 of CAKZJN010000287.1, read as the reverse complement.
AGCGGCGGCGGTGCGGGCATCCAGGCCGACCTCAAAACTTTCAGCGCGTTGGGCTGCTTTGGCATGACGGCCATCACCGCGCTCACCGCGCAAAACACCACCGGCGTGCGCGCCATTCACGCCGTGCCGCCGCAAATGCTGGCCGACCAGATTGATGCGGTGGTCGAGGACATTGGGGTGAACGCCGTCAAGATCGGCATGCTGCATTCACCCGAAATTGTGCAAACCGTGGCCAGCGCCATCCAGCGCCACGCTTTGCATAAAGTGGTGTTTGATCCGGTGATGGTGGCCACCAGCGGCGCGGTGCTGATTGATAACGCGGCCGTGCAAGTGCTGGTGCGTGAGTTGTTTCCGCGCACTGCGGTCATCACACCCAACCTGGATGAGGCAGCCCTGCTGGTGCAACGGCCCTTGCACACCGAGGGCGACATGGAAGCCGCTGCTTCGCAACTGCTGGCCATGGGCGCCAATGCCGTGCTGGTCAAGGGCGGGCACTTGCAGGGGGAGGTGGTGAGTGATTTGCTCGCCCTGGCGTCGGGCGAGAAAGTCTGGATGCGCGACAACCGCATCCATACCCCCAATACCCACGGCACCGGCTGCACGCTGTCTTCAGCCATTGCGGCCCATCTGGCGCTGGGGAAAGAACTGGTACAGGCGGTTCAGTCGGCCCGCGCCTATATTCGCGGCGCTTTGCAGCACGGTGCCGAGGTTCGCACCGGAAAAGGCAGCGGGCCGTTGAACCACAGCTACGCGCCCTTGCCAATGGTGCGATATCGCACATAAAAGACCATTCTTCGTAGTTACTATCACTACGTTGCTGCGATTTTCTAGATAAATATGCAGTGACAAGTCGGCATCTGATGAATCAAATCAAATGATGCCCATAAGTCCCTTTCGCATCACCTTATCTGGAGAACCTTATGGTCACCAAACTGGAAACCACCCCTGCCCACTTTGCCAAAGTAGCGACCCATCGCCAAACCGTACAACTCGCCGTCCCCCACGACGCTGAGGGGCTGAAGAGCTATTTTGAAAAAGACGCAGCCGGCAATATCGTCATCAAAAACGAGCAAATGAAAGAATTGCTCAACAAGCAGGCGCTGAGTGCATCCAAGCGCGGTGAAGCCCAATCGCTGACGATCAACATTGGCATCGACTTCTGATAGCCCTGCAACAGCAAAGCTCGTCCGATTTCTGCAGCAGGCATGTGGCTCGCCTGGGTTAGCCCTGGACGAAGCCCATCCCACTGTCAGCAAGTTACTCGATTCCCT
>CAKZJN010000286.1 GCA_936943465.1 uncultured Rhodoferax sp. | reverse complement strand
GCCAAAACTCGCGGCGTGATGAACACCAGCATTTCTTTCTTGTTGGAACCCTTGGACGTCCGCTTGAACAAAGCACCCACCACCGGCAAGTCACCAAAGAACGGGACCTTGTCGACCACGTCGGTCTGGTCTTCAGTGAAGATACCGCCGATCACGATGGTGCCGCCGTTTTCAATCAGCGCCTGGGTCTGGATGTGCTTGGTGTCAATGGCGTAGCCACCGGGGGTCAGTTGGCCGACCGTGTCTTTGTTGACATCAAGCGTCAGGATGATGCTGCCTTCGGGAGTGATTTGCGGGGTCACTTCCAGTTTCAAGTTGGCCTTGCGGAACTGAATGGAGGTTGCGCCACTGGACGAAGCCACCTGATAGGGCAATTCGGTACCTTGCTCAATCAGCGCCTTGGTCTGGTCGGCGGTCACCACACGCGGGCTGGAGATCACTTTACCCTTGCCATCGGACTCCATCGCGGAAATTTCCAGGTTCAGGAAGCGGTTTGCCGAAGCGTTAAAGATGGACAGCGCGAAGGTGCCTGCCGCGCCACTCACGGGCAAGTTCACTGCACTCAGAGTCTGGTTGACGGTGCCGCCTGCGCCACTGCTGGCTACAGCGTTGCCATAACTGGTGCCAAACGCGATGCGGTCATTGCCAGCAATCTGGTAGCCGCCATCGCCGCCACTTTGGGCGCGCAAATCGGAACCACCCAGACGGACGCCCAATGCCTTGCTAAAGGTATCTGACGCTTCAACAATGCGCGCTTCGATCACCACCTGGCGAACCGCAACGTCCAGCTTGGTAATTAGTTCTTGAATTTGCTCCAGGCGACTGGGAATATCGGTCACAAACAGTTGGTTGGTGCGTGGCTCCGCAATAACGCTACCGCGGGTGCTCAAAATGCGTGCGGATCCTGCCGCTGGCGCAGCACCAACGCCGCCACCTGAAATTTGGGTAGCAATTTCGGAGGCCTTGGCAAAGTTAATCTGGAAGGACTGGGTCTTGACCGGCTCCAGGTTTTGCACCGCCGTCATGGACTCCAGGTCCAGCTTTTCCTTGGTCGCAATCTCATCCTTGGGGGCAACCCAAATGACGTTACCGCTCTTGCGCATGCCCAGGTTCTTGGCCTGCAAAATGATGTCAAGTGCCTGATCCCACGGCACGTCTTGCAGGCGCAGGGTGACCGAGCCGCTGACGCTGTCGGACGTGACGATATTGAAGTTGGTGAAGTCGGCGATCACCTGTAACAGGGACCGCACTTCGATGCTTTGGAAGTTCAGCGACAGTTTCTGGCCGTTATAGCCGATGCCTTGGGTCAGCTTCTTGGGGTCTGTCTTAACCTCTTTCACTTCGACCACAAACTGCTCATCGTTTTGGTAAGCCGAGTGTTCCCAAAGACCCTGCGGCTCAATCACCATGCGCACACGGTCACCGGTCTGGGTGGTGGTGACGCTCTTCACGGGCGTACCAAAATCGGCTACATCCATCCTGCGGCGCAGACCTTCAGACAGCGAAGACTTCATGAAGTCCACCACCAGCGACTTGCCTTGCTGACGGATATCGACACCCGTGTTGTTGTTGGGCAGGGTCACGACCACGCGACCCGCGCCATCGGCCGAGCGCCGGAAGTCCACATCCTTCAAGGCCTGCACATCGCGTGTCTGCCGTTCGGCAAAGACAGATGGAGCAGGCGTGCCAACTCCAGTTGCGCTGGTGGAGTCGAGCATGACCAGCAAGGACTTTCCGCTGATTTCGGTCTTGTAGGTCGTGGGTTGCTTGAGGTTCAGAACCACCCGGGTACGCTCTCCGGCCTGCACTACGCTGATTGATTTCAGATTGCCTTCGTTCACTTCCACCGAGGAGCGGCCCATAGCATTGGAAATACCGGGGAAATCGAGAGCAATACGCGCTGGAGATTGGATCGTAAAGCCGGTGGGAACAGCGCCCAAAGCCTTGGACAAATCGATACGCACATATTCGACGCCACCCTGCATGGAACCCGTGACGGATTCAATGGCATTTTGCGCATGGGCCAGCGAAGCAAAGGTGAGCAGTGAAAGAACAAATACAAAACGACGCCACATGTAAGACCCTAACCCAAAATTTCTAGCAATCATTTGGCCCCCTCTTGCAACTGGAGTGTTGCAACGCGTTCAATCCACTCGCCGACCGCATCCTGGACAATTTCCCGAAGGACGACTTCCGTTTCATTGATTTTCGTGACACGACCAAAATTGAGACCCAGATAGTTACCCAGCTTCACCTGGTACAGCAACTTGTCCACCTTGACCAGTGCCACCGGCTGCCCTGCCTTGATGATGCTACCCACCAGCGTCATCGTGTCCAGCGGATAGGCCTCCAGCGCCTCTTTTCTGCGTGCCAACTCCGGAGCGACCAGCGCGGCGTTGGATGCCAGTTGAGACGAATCGCGCTTGAGCGCCTGCGTCAACTTCTGGTTGCTAAAGGGGTCTATCGCAGTGATATTGGAATACTGCTCAGGAATAAACTGCTTGGGCGCCTGAATTGGGGGAACGCGGGGCTTGGTCTGGTTGCGTTCCTGCACCATCCAGGCGCGCACGTCATCCTCTTTGGAGGAGCCGCATCCTGCCAGCACAGCCGTCAGCAACAAAAGTAGGGGTAGTAAAGTGCGCTTCATTTTTTCTTGGGCGCTGAGGCCTTGCGCTGTGCCAACACTTCTTCCGGATCAAGATAGCGGAAGGTTTTTGCGGTGGCGTCCATCATCAGAGCACCGTCCGGCTTTGGCGAAACCGACAGATTGTTCAAGGTAACAATGCGCGACAAGTTTGCAATGTCCGACGCAAACGCGCCAATATCGTGATAGCGCCCGGTAACTTTCAGGGTGATGGGCAACTCGGCGTAATACTCTTTCACCGCGACCTGACCGGGACGGAATAAATCGAATTGCAGACTACGACCCAAGCCGGCCTGGTTGATGTCCGACAGCAAAGCATCCATCTCCGCCTTGCTGGGCAATTGCTTTTCCAGTTGGGTCACGTATTGCTGAACCTGTTCACGCTGCTTCTTCAGCACTTCCAGATTAACAGCTTTGCCCAATTTCACTTTGTAGTCGTCGCGCAGCTTGAGTTCCTTCGCCTGCTCTTCCAACAAAGTGTCCTGAACACCGCTCAGCCAGGAAAACCAGAGGACGATGATGACCACCAACGTGGTCAGCACACATACGCCGTATCGGGGAACAGCAGGCCAGGCCGACGGATCGCGCGGATCCAGGTCTTTGAACTGATTGTTCAGCCGTTCCTGCAGCGCCTTGAAGTCAATCGAAATGGATGTTTTAGTAGCCATGGCGATCCATTATTGCTTTGCAGGGGTAGACGCGGCAGAAGCCGGCGCCGAGGCCGCGCTTCCCGCAGCGCCGGCCTTCTCAGCCTCGCTGGCACGCACCAGTCGAACCTTGATCACGAAATTGGAAACCCGCTTTTGTTCCTTGGTGGCCAGCGTCAGGGAGCCCGCCACAATCTCAATCAGCTCCGGCTTACTGAACCACGGGGTGTTGTTACCCAGATTACGAAGTAACTCGGATACACGCTCATTGGATTGCGC
>CAKZJN010000285.1 GCA_936943465.1 uncultured Rhodoferax sp. | reverse complement strand
AAGCTGCTGCAATGGCGCAAGACGCAGCCCGCGATCCTGCAGGGTGAACTGCAGTTGCTGCCGGTCACGCCGCAGGTGTTTGCCTTTGTGCGCGCTTCGGCGGGTGACCGGGTTCTGTGTGTTTTCAACTTCAGTGATTCGGCGGCGGAATACGCACTGCCGCCCGATTGGCAGGTGGCACAGGTGCTGGATGCCAGCGGTCTGGATGGCGCAACGGTCGCGCCCGGGCGGGTATCTCTGACACCGTGGGGCGGCCTGTTCGCGCGCCTGGTCTGACCCCACGCACTCGGCTTCACCACCATGAACATCAAGGCGCTCGCCAAAGAACTCGGCCTGTCCACCTCCACGGTCAGCCGCGCTCTGAATGGCTACCAGGACGTTAATCAGGACACCCGGCAACGGGTGGAAGTGGCGGCCAAGGCCCATGGCTACCGCGCCAATGCGGGGGCGCGCAGGCTGGTTCGGGGGCAGACCGAGGCGATTGGCATTGTGTATTCGGCCGCCGTTGAAAACCTGGGCAATCCGCAGTTTTTGGATATGGCTGGCGGCTTGGCGGAGCGCCTGCAGGCGGCGCATTTCGATCTGATGCTGGCCGTGGCCAGCGACGAGCAGGATCTGGAAATATACGACCGCCTGTTCCGTGGCGGGCGTCTGGATGCGGTGGTGGTTCCCAACACGCGCGTCAACGACCCGCGCGTGAACTACCTGCAGGAGAGGAACTATCCGTTTCTGGCCTATGGCCGCACGGGATATTGCGCGGACTATTCGTGGTTTGACTTTGACAACCAGGCTGGCAGCCGAGAGGCGGTGCGCCACCTGGTATCGCTCGGGCATCGGGCCATTGCCTACGTGCATTCGCCGCTCGAGCTGAACTTTGCCCTACAGCGGCACAGCGGTTTTATGGATGGCTTGCGTGATGCCGGGCTGCCGTTTGATCCCGCCTGGCTGGCGGGCCCGGCGGTGGACCGGCGCAGCGGTCTGGCTGCGGTGCAGTTTCTGCTGCAGCAGAAACATCGCCCCACCGCCATCGTGGTGGACAACAACCTGGGCGGCATTGGTGTCTTGCGGGGGCTGCTCGACGCTGGGTTGACCTTGGGCCGTGACATGTCGGTGGTGGTGCACGGGATCATTCCGAACGATTCGCTGCTGGCCGGGCTGGATGCAAGCACGGTGACCCAACCCACCGCCTACGCCACTGGAGCCACGATGGCCGACATGGTGTTGCAGGTGCTCAATGCACCGGGTGATGGCCCTTACCAGACGTTGCGCCAACCGGAGTTGGTGATCGGCCAGACCACAGGCCCCGCGCCCTGATCAAGCGCCAAAATCCTTGGCTTGACTTGGAAAAACGAGGGCTTACCCGTATAATGCGTCCTTCCGAGGAGCGTTGCAGTTCACGCAAAGTGAACGAGGCTCGGACCCGGTGGCAAGCAATGCCACTGTTTCAACGGCGCTCACCCACTGCGAAGGTCGGGTGAGTCCATTCCAGATTTCCCGAACGATCAGTGGCTTTCAAATTAACTTTTGGAGTGAACCATGAGCGTTGCCAAGTCTGCCAAACCCGCCAAGACCGTGAAAGCTGCACCCGCAGCCAAGCCCGAAGATTTCAAAATTGCCGACCTGAGCCTTGCCGCCTGGGGCCGCAAAGAGCTGACCATCGCCGAGACCGAAATGCCCGGCCTGATGGCGATCCGTGAAGAATTCGCCAAGAGCCAGCCCTTGAAGGGCGCGCGCATTACCGGCTCGCTGCACATGACGATTCAGACTGGCGTGCTGGTCGAAACCCTGCAAGCGCTGGGCGCTGATGTGCGCTGGGCTTCCTGCAACATTTTCTCCACGCAAGACCATGCCGCTGCCGCTCTGGTGGCCAAGGGTACGCCCGTGTTTGCCTACAAGGGCGAATCGCTGGAAGACTACTGGGATTACACCCACCGCATTTTTGAGTTCGGCCCCAAGGGCAGCAAGACCGAAGGTCCGAACATGATTCTGGACGACGGCGGCGACGCCACCTTGTTGATGCACCTGGGCACCCGCGCCGAGAAGGACATCAAGGTTCTGGCCAAGCCCGGTAGCGAAGAAGAGACCTGCCTCTTCAACAGCATCAAGGCCAAGCTGAAGGAAGACGCCACCTGGTACAGCCGTCGCCTGAAGCACATCATCGGCGTGACCGAAGAAACCACCACCGGCGTGATGCGCCTGGAAGAAATGTCGGCCAAGGGCATGCTGGCCCTGCGCGCCATCAACGTGAACGACTCGGTGACCAAGAGCAAGTTCGACAACCTGTACGGCTGCCGCGAATCGCTGGTGGATGGCATCAAGCGCGCTACCGACGTGATGATCGCCGGCAAGGTCGCCCTGGTGGCCGGCTACGGCGACGTGGGCAAGGGCTCTGCCCAGGCCCTGCGCGCCCTGTCTGCCCAGGTGTGGGTGACCGAGATCGACCCCATCAACGCCCTGCAGGCCGCCATGGAAGGCTACAAGGTCGTGACCATGGAATACGCAGCCGACAAGGCCGACATTTTTGTGACCACCACCGGCAACAAGAACGTTATCACCTACAAGCACATGGACGCGATGAAGGACCAGGCCATCGTCTGCAACATCGGCCACTTTGACAACGAAATCGATGTGGCTTCGCTGTCCAAATGCAAGTGGGAAGAGATCAAGCCCCAGGTTGACCACGTCATCTTCCCCAAGTCCGGCAAGAAGGCTGAAAAGCGCATCATCCTGTTGGCCAAGGGCCGTCTGGTGAACCTGGGCTGCGGCACCGGTCACCCCAGCTTTGTAATGTCGTCGAGCTTTGCCAACCAGACCATCGCCCAGATCGAACTGTTTACCAAGCCCAAGGAATACAAGGCTGGCAAGGTTTACGTGCTGCCCAAGCACCTGGACGAAAAAGTGGCCCGTCTGCACCTGAAGAAGGTTGGCGCCATGCTGACCGAACTGACCGACGAGCAAGCCGCCTACATCGGCGTCAACAAGAACGGTCCATACAAGAAGGAAACCTATAGGTATTAAGTCACCCCGAAGCGCCTGCGGCGCCTCCCCCCTTGAAGGGGGCGACACCAGTTACCCGGCAAAGCCGGTTCAACGGTGTCTCAGGTTGCAGGCACTTCAGGACATTACCTAGGCAAATCAATGCGAATAGACCAACTGCTGGTGCAGCGTGGCTTGGCGAGCACCCGCTCGCAGGCCCAGAGGCTGATCGCCGATGGCGTGGAGTGGTTTCAGGGGGATACCTGGAAGCGCATCACCAAAAACGGCGACGAGTTACCTGAGAGTGCCGAAGTGCGCCTGCTGGACGATTCCGAGGCGCGCTATGTGTCGCGCGGCGGGCTCAAACTTGAAGCGGCGCTCAAGCAGGTGGGTCTGGACGTGCATGGGTTTGCCTGTCTGGATGTGGGGCAGTCAACCGGCGGTTTTACCGACTGCCTGTTGCAGCAAGGAGCCTTGTCGGTGGTCGGCGTAGACGTGGGCAGTGCACAACTGCACCCCAAACTGCGCAGCGATCCACGGGTGCTGTGTGTGGAAAAGGTGAATGCGCGTGCGCTCACGGCCGACGATTTGGTTCAGGCCTATGAGGACAGCACGGGCGAAGACGGTGTGTTTGAAGTCGACGAGGACGAAGCACCGGAAGCAGACGATGCGGCAGAGACCGAATCGGAGTTTGCGCCGGAGTTCGACCTTATCGTGGCCGACCTGTCTTTCATCTCCCAGACCCTGGTGCTGCCTGCGGTGGTGCCCTTGCTGAAGGCCGGTGGCACGCTGCTGACCCTGGTGAAACCCCAGTTTGAACTGCAGCCCGGCCAGGTCGGCAAGGGCGGCATCGTCAAAGATCCAGCTATGTACCTCATCGTGGAGAAGCGCCTGCGTGAAGCCTGCGCCGATCTGGGACTGACGGTGACCGCGTGGTTCGACTCGCCGATTGAAGGTGGCGACGGCAACCGCGAATTCTTTATTTGCGCCAAGAATCTGGCGAAGTGAAAAGCCTGTGCTGCCGTGTGCGGCGCAGTCTGGTTGAGGAGCAATCCATGTCCCATAAGCAACGCGTTCCTCTGAGCCTGGAATTTTTCCCGGCCAAAAACGCCGAAGTCGCAGCCAAGATGGCCGGCATTCGCCGCGATCTTTATGTGCTGCAGCCCGAGTTCTGCTCGGTGACCTTTGGTGCCGGTGGCACCACGCAGGAAGGCAC
>CAKZJN010000284.1 GCA_936943465.1 uncultured Rhodoferax sp. | reverse complement strand
CAGCACCTCGTCGGCCGGCACATCCACCTCACCATCCAGGCCGATCAAATGCGCAATTGAAGGCCGCAGCGCATGCAGGGCGCGGATGGCAGAAGTGGTCTGGCGCTTGGCCCCGGCCTCCAGCCATTTGCCCAGCAGCACCAGCGTCACCACCAGAGCCGAGCCTTCAAAGTACAGATGCACCATGGCGCCCGGCTCGGCCGTCAGCCAGAGCCAGACCGACAGGGCCCAGCCCGCCGTGGTGCCAATCGCCACCAACAGGTCCATATTGCCGCTCAGGTTCAACAAGGCATGCCAGCCGGCCTTGTAGAAGCGCGCCCCCAGCACAAACTGCACCGGCGTCGCCAGCAGGAATTGCCACAGCGCGGGCAGCATCCAATGCCGGCCGAACAGATCACCCAGCATGGGCAGCACCAGCGGCGCTGACAGGGCCAAGCCCCAGGCAATCGGCGCAAAACCGGCCCAGCGCGAGGCGTCGGGCGCATCCATCAGCGTGCTGGCAGCGCGTGGCTCGTAGCCGGCATCGCGCACCGCGCGGCGCAGGCGTGCCTCCATGTTCACGGCCAGTGCCTGTTCGGTGGCCGCCAAAGGCTCTGCAGCGGCGAGTTGCACCCGCGCGGACTCGGTGGCCAGATTGACCGCGACGCCGGACACACCCGGCACCTTTTTCAGTGCGCGCTCCACCCGCGCCACGCAGGACGCGCAGGTCATGCCGCCAATACCAATATCCAGAGTCGTGTCGTTGTTCATGGGCTAAGCCTAAAGCTTCCTACCGTCGCAAGGTCAAGCGCCTATCAAAGGCTGCCACCAGCGGTGCAAGCAGTGCTTGACCTTGCTACGGTAGAAAGGTTCACACTATGCTCCATTCGTAAATTCCGAACCTTTGGAGAAACCATGAACCAGACCTTTACCGTTACCGGCATGACCTGCGGCCACTGCGAAAAAGCCGTGACCCGCGCCATTCTGCAGGCCGACCCCCAGGCCACGGTGCAAATTGACCGCACGCAGAACAAGGTCGATGTGGCCTCCGAGCAGCCGCGTGACAAGCTGGCCGCAGCCATCGCCGAAGAAGGCTACGCCGTCGCGGCCTGAACCCGGCCCCATCACAACCCAAGGCAACCCATGAACGCCCCCACCACCCCCGCTTTGCGCCAGGTTGAACGCCTGGTCACCGGTCAACCCACCAGCGACGGTGCGGGCGTCAAGCTCACCCGCGTGCTCACCCAGGACCTGCAGCGCCGGCTGGACCCGTTTCTGATGCTGGACAACTTTGCCAGCGACAACCCGGATGACTATGGCGCCGGCTTCCCGAACCATCCGCACCGGGGCTTCGAGACCGTCACCTACATGATTGCCGGGCGCATGCGCCACAAGGACAGCGGTGGCCACGAAGGCCTGCTGCAAAACGGTGGCGTGCAGTGGATGACCGCTGGCTTTGGCCTGATCCACAGCGAAATGCCGGAACAGGAAGAGGGCGTGATGGAAGGCTTTCAACTCTGGCTCAACCTGCCGGGCAAGGACAAACTGTGCAAGCCCTGGTACCGCGATATCCAGAGCGAAAACATTCCCGAAGTCACCACGCCGGTGGGCGAGGGCGATGACCCGCGCGGCGGTGTGCTGGTGCGGGTGATCTCCGGCAGCAGCCACGGCGTGGAAGGTGCCATGCACCGGCCGGCCGCGCAATACCCGACCGACCCGCTCTACCTGGACCTGCAGTTCCCAGTCCAAGGTGCCAGCATGACGCAATCGGTACCCCAGGCGCACAACGCCTTCATTTACGTCTACCGCGGCACGGTGCATGTGGTGGACAGCGAAGGCAAAGCCACGCCGGTTCCACGCAACCGCATGGCAATTTTGAAAAATGCCGGCGACGCGGTAATGCTCCAGTCCGACAGCAGTGACGAACCCGCCCGCGCACTGCTGATTGCCGGCAAGCCGCTGAACGAGCCGATTGCCCAGTACGGCCCCTTCGTCATGAACACGCGCGACGAGCTGATGACGGCGGTGGAAG
>CAKZJN010000283.1 GCA_936943465.1 uncultured Rhodoferax sp. | reverse complement strand
AGTGCGTCGTAATACTCTTCCAGTGTCTTGGCGTTCTGGCTGTACGTGGCTCCGATGCGGCCAATACTGGAGACACCTAGTGCAATTAGATCGCAGTCTGGTTGCGTGCTGTAACCCTGGAAATTGCGGTGCAAACGCCCCTGACGTTTCGCGACCGCCAATGCGTCGTCCGGCAGCGCAAAATGGTCCATTCCGACGTACACATAGCCGGCCCCCATAAACGCCGAGAGTGAACGTGAGAGCATCGAAATCTTCGATCCGCCCGTGGGCAACTCTACGATGTTGATGCGCCGCTGCGGCTTGAAACGCTCCGGCAAATGTGCGTAGGCATACAGGGCAATGCGGTCGGGGCGCAGTTCAATCACCTGTGCCAGGGTGCGATCGAACGATTCCGGGCTTTGCTTGGGCAGGCCGTAAATCAGGTCCACGTTCACGGACTCGAACCCACGGTTGCGCGCCGAAGCGACCAATGAAAAGACCTGCTCGGCTGGTTGCACGCGGTGGACGGCTTTTTGCACCGCCAGGTCAAAGTCCTGCACACCGAAACTCAGGCGATTGAAGCCCAACTCGGCCAAGGTATCGAGGCGCTTGTCATCAATGGTGCGTGGATCGATCTCAATCGAATACTCGCCACCGGGAACAAAGTTGAAATTACGCTTGAGCATGGCCATCAGGCCGCGCAACTCTTCGTCGCTCAAGAAAGTCGGACTCCCTCCGCCCAAGTGCAATTGGCTGACCGATTGGCCCGTACCAATCAGGGCGGTGTGCATCTCGACTTCACGGCTGAGATAGCGCAGGTAGTCAGCCGCCTTGTCATGGTGCTTGGTAATAATCTTGTTGCAGGCGCAGTAGTAGCACAGGGATTCGCAGAACGGGATGTGCACATACAGCGACAGAGGCAGCGCCAATGCGGCGGGACCGCTTCGGCGCTGGGTCAGTGCCTGCGAATAGTCATCGGCATTGAAAGCTTCAACAAAGCGGTCAGCGGTAGGATACGAGGTGTAGCGGGGGCCGGAAACGTCATATTGACGGAGCAAGTCATCGGTGACTGGGGTTACGGCTTCATTCATAGGGACTCCAATACGGACCTGTGGAATGTGCCCGAAGTCCACCCAATCGCGTTTGATGTGAATCAAGCAATTGAAATAAGGACGATGGCGCCATTTAGGTTCATAATTGACCTGAATCAGGCAACTTAACTGTTGGAAGAGAATATGAATGCTTACCTAAGCGATGAGGAACATCCATCGATCGCCATCAAGTCGACCAGCAATGTGGTTGAAATGAATCCGCATGGCATCAAGGTGGCCTGTTCCAACTGCAATTTGCGTGAGTTGTGCATGCCAATGGGCCTGACTCCGACCGAACTCGACCGCATTGATGACGTCGTGGCCAGTCGCCGCAAAGTCAAACGTGGCGCCACCCTCTTTCGTAACGGCGAAAAGTTCAACAGCCTCTATGCCATCCGCACCGGCTTCTTTAAAACCTGTGTCGCCTCCGAAGATGGCCGCGACCAGGTCACCGGTTTCCAGATGGCAGGAGAAATCGTCGGGCTGGATGGCATCGTGAACGAGCACCACACCTGTGATGCAGTCGCACTCGAAGACGCCGAAGTGTGCGTCATGCCCTTTGACCGCATTGAAGAGTTGTCCCGTGAAGTGAATGCCCTACAGCGGCACGTCCACAAGATCATGAGCCGAGAAATTGTTCGTGAAAACGGCGTGATGTTGCTGCTGGGAAGTATGCGAGCGGAAGAGCGTCTAGCTGCTTTCTTGTTGAACCTGGTGCAGCGCTTGCATGCGCGGGGTTTTTCCCAGCACGAACTGATTCTGCGAATGACCCGCGAAGAAATTGGAAGCTATCTTGGCCTGAAGCTGGAGACTGTGAGCCGCACTTTCTCCAAGTTTGTCGAAGACGGCATCGTGGAAGTTAAACAACGCCACGTTCGCATCCTGAATACAGACGCCTTGAGGGACATTGTGAACCCCAAGGTCTGTAACTAAGCGGTTTACTTAGGGTGTATTTGCGGGCTTGGGAACGCCCGTTTGTGCGTGGTTGCGGGCTTGCATTGCAGGCGCCAAACTGGCTGGATTGACACCCATCGTCTTATTGAGCTCAATTCCCTTTTGGTAATAGTTTTCGTCCATCACGGGATCTGGGCGGCTGATTGCCAGATACAACGTAATGACGCTGGCGACAACCACAATCGCCGGCCCTGCGACAAGCATCCACACATGACCAAATTTCCACCAGGGTTGTGCACCACTGGGGTTCGTACTTTGGGTTGTCTGGTTCATTTCAATTCCTTGATTTCAGTTCCACAAAAGAAAATACCCCGAAGGCATCCCGGGCTGTGCCCGGTGGAGCCACGGGGTATTCCCCACTGTCCGTGAAAACTGATTAGTTTGCAGCGGCGCTGTTAGAGAGACCCCAAACGTAAGAGGCCAGCACGTGAATTTGCGCCTGGGTCAGCTTGCTTTCCTGGGCGGGCATCACATTGGTTTTACCAGCGGTAACGATGCTAATAATCGCTTGCTCACCAAAACCATGCAACCAAATGTTGTCGGTCAGGTTGGCGGAACCGACGGCTTGCATACCCTTGCCATCTGCACCGTGGCAGGCTGCGCAGGCGGCAAACTTCTCTTTGCCCAGGTTGGCGCGTACCGAGTCGTGCGGGCTACCCGACATGCTCAACACGTAGTTGGCCACGTTCTTGACATCATCGGCAGTACCCACTGCGGCAGCCATCGTGGGCATGTTGCCCACGCGACCCTTGGTGAGGGTTTCGACGATTTTCTCAGGGGTTCCGCCATGGAGCCAATCACCGTCGGTCAGGTTGGGGAAACCTTTTCCGCCGTGTGCGTCAGAGCCGTGGCATTGCGAGCAGTTGTTCATGAACAGACGTTCGCCAATCGCACGGGCCTGCGGGTCCTTGGCCACATCTTCCACCTTCATGGACAGGAACTTCGCGTAGAGCGGAGCCACTTCGGCATCGCCCTTTGCGATTTCCGCATCCAACTGGCCTTTGGAAGTCCAACCGGAGCTACCGGCACGACCACCCAAACCAGGGTACAGGTAGAGATAGAACACAGCGAACACGATCGTGATGATGAACATGCCCACCCACCAACGCGGCAGCGGGTTGTTCATTTCACGCAAATCACCGTCCCAGACGTGTCCGGTGGTGTTGTCACTGTCTGTCATGGCCTTGGCCTTGCCGCTGAACCACAGCAGCAAAACGCAGGCTGCGATGGAGAACACCGTAATGCCCGCCACGTATACCGACCAAAAATTGCTTGTAAAGTCACTCATGATGAATCCTATTGGGTAGATCAGTCTTGCTGAAAGGGCAGATTGGCGGCTTCCGCAAAGTCATTGGAACGCCGTTTGGACCATGCCCACCACACAATTCCAATAAATGCGGCAAAGCTGACTACCGTCGCTATAGCACGCAATGTGTTGATATCGAATTCCATTTCGATTTCCTGCTGCTTAGCGCAGTGCCAGACCCAGCGCCTGCAAATAGGCAATCACGGCATCCAGTTCAGTCTTGCCCTTGACTTCTTCCGAAGCCTTGGCAATTTGCTCGTCGGTGTAAGGAACACCCACCTTGCGCAACGCGGCCAAGTGAGCTGGCAACGACGCGCCATCCACCATATTTGTGGCGAGCCATGGGTACGCCGGCATGTTCGACTCAGGCACCACGTCACGCGGGTTGATCAAGTGGATACGATGCCATTCATCGCTGTACTTGGCGCCAACACGGGCCAGATCCGGACCGGTGCGCTTGCTGCCCCACTGGAACGGGTGGTCGTAAACCGACTCACCAGCCACCGAGTAGTGGCCATAACGCAGCGTTTCAGCGCGGAAGGGACGAATCATCTGCGAGTGGCAGTTGTAGCAGCCTTCGCGGGTGTAAACATCACGGCCCGCTTGCTGCAGCGCGGTAAACGGCACCACACCCTTGAGCGGCTCGGTGGTGGACTTCTGGAAGAACAGCGGAACGATCTCAACCAGGCCGCCAAACAGCAGCGTGATCAAGATCAGGACGATCATCAAGAAGTTGTTGGTCTCAATCGCGGCGTGCGACATTCCGGAATCGTTGTTTGACATTTTTAGTGTTTCCTTCAAGCGTGGGCAACTTCAGTAGGCACCTGCACGTTGACAGCGCGGCCCTTGGTTGCGGTCATCAGGGTGTTCCACAGCATGATGATCATGCCCGACAGGTAGAGCAAACCACCCAGCAAGCGCAATACATAGAAGGGATAGGTTGCCTTGACGCTTTCCACGAAGGTGTAGGTCAAAGTGCCGTCGGCATTGATGGCGCGCCACATCAGACCTTGCATCACACCGGCAATCCACATTGCAGCGATATAGATCACGATACCGATGGTCGCGGTCCAGAAGTGAACTTCAATGGCCTTGACGCTGTACATCTGCTTCTGGCCGAACAGACGGGGAATCAGGTAGTACATGGAACCCATGGACACCAGGCCCACCCAGCCCAAAGCGCCGGAGTGCACGTGGCCAACGGTCCAGTCGGTGTAGTGGCTCAGAGCGTTGACGGTCTTGATGGACATCATCGGGCCTTCGAAGGTAGACATACCGTAGAAGGACAGGGACACGATCAGGAAGCG
>CAKZJN010000282.1 GCA_936943465.1 uncultured Rhodoferax sp. | reverse complement strand
CCGCCGGCGGGCTTCATGCCGTTCCAGAAGAAGGTGTGGTTCCAGATCTGGGCTGCATTGTTGTAGATGCCGCCGCTAGACTTCTTGATGATTTCTTCCAGCGACATGGACTCGAATTCGGTGCCCTTTTGCAGGTTGTTCAGGTTCACCACATAGGCGTTGTGGTGCTTGCCGTGGTGAAACTCCAGGGTTTCTTTGGAGTAAGCAGGAGCCAGCGCGTCAATCGCGTAAGGCAGAGCGGGCAAGGTGTGTTCCATGGATTCCTCTTGGGTTGGTTTTTGACAGGGGTGGATTGTAGAAACTAATTGCGACGGGCGCTTTGCACCTGCAGATCAACCGTACCGTCGGCCAGGGTAGCGGTCAGCGCCTCGCCCACGCGGGTCTGGTCCACGCTGGTAACCGGCCGGCCGTCTTCGCGGGTCAGCCAGGCGTAGCCGCGCTGCAGCACCTGCGCCGGGTCCACCGCCTGCAGGCGCAACTCGGCCCGTGCCAGGCCCTGCCGGACCGTTTGCAGGCGCTGCTCCAGCGCGCGCGCTACGCGCGGTTGCTGCACGTCGAGCGCGCCGCGCCGACGCTGCAGCGAAGTCAACAGCGCATGGCGCAGGCTTTGCTGCGTGGTTTGCAGCAGGGCCCGCTGCCGCGTCAGCGCACTGGAGGGTCGACCAAAGCGTGCCGTCAGGTGGTCGAGTTGCTGGGCCTCACGGTCCAGTGTGTGGTTCAGTGAGCGGCGCAGCAGGGCTTGCACGTCATCCAGCACGCGCAGGTAGCTATCGGTCGTGGTGCTGACCAGTTCGGCCGCCGCAGTCGGCGTCGGGGCGCGCAGGTCGGCCACAAAGTCCGCAATGGTGAAGTCGGTTTCATGGCCCACGCCGCTGATCACCGGCACCGGACTGGACGCAATGGTGTGGGCCAATTGCTCGTCGTTAAACGACCACAGGTCTTCGATGGCACCGCCGCCCCGCACCAGCAAAATAACGTCTACCGGCACCGCCTGGCCTTGCACCTCCTTGCCCTGTGCCAGGTCAAACAGCGATTCCAGCGCATGGACCAACTCGCCAGCCGCCTGCTCACCCTGCACCGAGGCCGGAGCAATCACCACCGGAATGTGCGGCACGCGCCGCTGCAAGGCGGTCACCACATCGCGCAGGGCCGCAGCACCCAGCGACGTGACCACGCCAATGCCCCGGGGCATGGCGGGCAGGGGCCGTTTGCGGGCGGGGTCAAACAAGCCCTGCGCCTCAAGCCGCGCCTTCAGCTTCAAAAACTGCTCAAACAGACTGCCCTGCCCGGCCCGGGTCATGCTCTCGACAATGAGCTGCAACTCGCCACGCGGCTCGTACACGCCAAGTCGCCCGCGCACCTCCACCCGTTCTCCATCGCGCGGGACAAAGTCCAACAGCCCGGCAGCGCGGCGGAACATGGCGCAGCGCAGTTGGCCGCTGGCGTCTTTCAAGGAAAAGTAGCAGTGCCCGCTGGCAGCCCGCGCAAAGCCTGTGATCTCGCCAGAAACCGCCACCGGGTTAAAGCGCGACTCCAGCGCATCGGCAATCGCGCGGCACAGTGCGCCCACGGCCCAAACATGCTGCGATGCAGATTCCGGGCGCTCAAGCATGCCCAGCCCCAGCGGAAGTTGTAACCACTCGTATTTGCTTGATCCACAGCACCTCAGCCGTGCGTCTACGCACCAAGCCCCCCGCGCAAAGCCGCGAGTCGCCGTCTAAGTACCTTGATTTCATTGGGATTTTTTCTGCTGCAAATGTCATCAAACTATCAAAACGTTGGGCTGGCGTGGGTTCGGGGTACCGCCACTGCAACTTTTGCACAAAGTTATCCACAGAATCTGTGCGTCAAATCGGGGGGCGCGTAAGCCATAATCCGGCGCACACCATTCGCACGGAGGGGACCTTTGCTTTCCATCATACAAGCCGCTGGCTGGCCTATTTGGCCACTCGTCGCATGCTCAGTTTTGGCTCTGGCCATCATCCTGGAGCGTTTTGTCAGCCTGCAAAGCAAAAAGGTGGCTCCGCCCCGTCTGCTGGACGAAGTCATTGGCGTAACCCGCAAGGGCATTCCGGACGCCGAAGTGGTGAACCAGCTCGAAAAGAACTCCGCCCTCGGGCAAGTGCTGGCCAGTGGCTTACGGGCGCTGAACAATGATCCCCAACTGAGCGAAGAAGACCTGCGCGCCAGCATGGAAAGTGTAGGCCGGCAAGTTGCACACCGGCTGGAACATTACCTCAGCGCATTGGGCACCATTGCCTCGGCCGCGCCCTTGATGGGCCTGTTTGGCACAGTGGTCGGCATGATCGAAATCTTCGGCTCACAGGCTCCCGGCAGCACCACCGGCGGCAACCCCGCCCAATTGGCGCACGGCATTTCCATTGCGCTGTACAACACCGCCTTTGGTTTGATCGTGGCCATTCCGTCGCTGATTTTCTGGCGCTATTTCCGCGGCCGGGTGGATGAGTACCTGATGACGCTCGAACTGGCCGCCGACCGTCTGGCACGCCACCTCAAAGCGCTGCGCAAGTAAGCCAATCGCTGCGCATTAGCCCATGAACTTTCGCAAACGCTCCAACGATGAACCGGAAATCAACCTGATTCCGTTCATCGATGTGCTGCTGGTGGTGCTCATCTTTTTGATGCTGTCCACCACCTACAGCAAGTTCACCGAAATGCAGTTGACCCTGCCGGTGGCCGACACCGATGCCCAGAAGGAATACCCCAAGGAACTGATCGTGGCGGTGGGTGCTGACGGCAACTACAGCGTGAATCGCACGGCCCTGACCGGTCGCAGCCTGGATGTAGTTGCTGCCGCCCTGACCGACGCCTCGCGCGGTGGCAAAGACGTGGTGGTGATCATCAGCGCCGACGCCAGTGCCAAGCACCAGTCGGTGGTCACGGTGATGGAGGCGGCACGCCGCGCGGGCCTGAGCCAGATCACCTTCGCCACGCAGTCGTCCTCGCTGTCAGGAACGCAGTAGGCCCATGGCCGGCGACACGCTGGTTCGCGCCTGGGAAGGCCGTGGCCCGCTAGCGGTGCTGCTGCTTCCAGTAAGCCTGCTGTTTCGCCTGCTGGTGGCGCTGCGCCGCAGGGCCTACCAGTTAGGCATTTACAAATCCCAATCCGTTGACTGTGCCGTGCTGGTGGTGGGCA
The DNA here is from genome assembly GCA_936943465.1 of uncultured Rhodoferax sp. GTDB lineage: Bacteria > Pseudomonadota > Gammaproteobacteria > Burkholderiales > Burkholderiaceae_C > Allorhodoferax. Next base: position 1,730 of record CAKZJN010000282.1, on the reverse strand, counting down.
ATGTCATCGCCGGGGGAGCCGGCAAGACACCAACCACGATCGCGGTCGTGCAGCACCTGACCCGGCGTGGTTTGTCCGTGGGCGTGGTGTCCCGGGGTTACGGACGCACCGTCGACGATGTCCGCCCGGTTGCGCCTCAATCTGATCCGGCCGAAGTAGGCGATGAACCACTGCTAATCGCGCGGGCCACCGGCGCGCCGGTATGGGTCGGACGCGACCGCCACAGTGCGGCAAAGGCGCTGCTGGCAGCGCACCCCAAAACCCAGGTCATCGTCTGCGATGACGGCCTACAGCACTACGGGCTTTTCCGTGATCTGGAGGTGTGCGTGTTTGATGACCGGGGCGTGGGCAACGGCTGGATGCTCGCTGCGGGCCCGTTGCGCGAGCCCTGGCCGCAGGTGCCGTTGGCCTGCGCAGGTCAGCAGGCCGGGCGCCTGCTGGTGCTGCACACCGGATCGAAGCCCGCCTTTTCGGGCTGGCAGGCACCGCGGAAGCTGGCCGATCACGCGGTGGCGGTCGATGGCTCCAAGTTTGCGCTTAAGGACCTTCAATCCCCATTGTTGGCGCTGGCCGGCATTGCCCGACCCGACGCCTTCTTTTCCGCCTTGAGGTCGCAGGGCGTGCCACTCGACAAGACACTGGCACTACCTGACCACACAGCCTTCCAAGGCTTTGACTTTGCGCCGTTACAGGGCTACCAAGTGCTGTGCACCGAAAAGGATGCGGTCAAACTCTGGAAACATTGGCCACAGGCGCTGGCGGTGCCGCTGATTCAAACGCCGGAGCCCTCGTTTTTCGCAGCGCTCGACACCCATCTGGATAGCACACTGAAGTCAAAGTTATCATCCCGCCATGGACACCAAACTGCTTGAACTGATCGTTTGCCCCGTTACCAAGGGCCCGCTGGAATTTGACCGTGAGAAACAAGAGCTGATTTCCCGCTCGGCGCGCCTGGCCTACCCGGTGCGTGATGGCATCCCGGTGCTGCTGGAAAACGAAGCGCGCACGCTGACCGACGCCGAATTGGGTCTGTAATTGCGGCCTGCCATGACGTTTACCGTTCTCATTCCGGCCCGCCTCGCGTCGACCCGCTTACCCAACAAACCGCTGGCTGACATCGCTGGCGTACCGATGGTGGTGCGCGTGGCGCAGCGTGTTTCTGCAGGCCTGAAGCAACCGGCCCGCGTCGTGGTCGCAGCCGACCATCCCAGCATTCTGGAGGCCTGCACCCGCTTTGGTGTGGAAGCCATTGCCACGCGCGAAGACCACGCATCGGGCAGTGACCGTCTGGCGGAAGCCTGCGACATTTTGGGCCTGGCCGACGACGCGATTGTGGTCAACGTGCAGGGCGATGAGCCCCTGATCGAACCCGGTCTGGTGCAGGCGGTGGCCGACTTGCTGGTCAACCACGGTACGGCCAGCATGGGTACGGCGGCGCATGCGATTGATTCGGTGGACGACTTCAAGAACCCCAACGTCGTCAAGGTGGTGATGAACGCAGCCGGACTGGCGCTGTACTTCAGCCGCGCACCGATTGCCTGGTGGCGCGACGGGTTTGCCGGTGGCATCGAGTCGCTGCCCAATCCGGCGCCGCTTCGGCACATTGGCATCTATTCGTACCGGGCGGGATTCTTGCGCAGTTACCCGAAGCTGGCGCAAGCGCCGATCGAGACGCTCGAGGCACTGGAGCAATTGCGGGCCCTGTGGCACGGCTATGCCATCGCGGTGCA
>CAKZJN010000281.1 GCA_936943465.1 uncultured Rhodoferax sp. | reverse complement strand
GCGTCGAGTTCGCCGCCGAGTTGGTCGATTGCAGTTTGCAGCGACTGCAAGCCAATGGCGCACCAGGGGCAGGAAACGTCGGACACGAAGTCGATCTTGATCTGTTTTTTCATGGGTCAGATTGAACCTTATTTGAAGAAACCTTTTACGCTGTCCACTACCGACGCCGCCCCCTTCTTGACCGCATCCACCACGCCATCCAGGTGCAGCGGGGTAACGGCTGAGGTTACCGCTTGCCGCACGGCGACCAAGACTTGCGAAGTCGCCTGAGCTGGGCTGATTCCGCCGGCCTTTTTGCCCATGTCGCTCAGGTGCACATCGGTCAGCGACACCGTGACCGTCTTGCCCTCCAGCACCGTAGCACTCACCTCGGCCTTGGCACCGAGAATGTCAAAGCGATCAATGATGAGCTTCTTGCCGTTGCCGGCTGCCTTGTCAGTCTGCGCGCCCCCGCCGCCAACGCCCAGGTTGGAAAGCGTTGCCTCCACATTGCGCTGAATCACATCCAGGTTGCTGCCGCCCGAGGCGTGTTCATACGTTACTTCGGGCTGCAGGATGCTGACGTGGCGGATGTGCACCACGTTGCTGGTTAGCGTGGCCACATCCAAATCCAACAGAACCTGATCCACCCGCAGTGCGCTGGGTGTCTTGAAGCCTTTGGGGTTACCCAATTGCAGGCCCTGGAGCACGGCCGTGCCTTGCGCTGGGTCCAGCCGCACGCTGCTCAGTTCAACCGGCACCCCGGCAATTTGCGGACCATAGGTTCGAATTGCACTGGCAATCAATGCGTCGCGGGAGTGGTAGGCCCACCAGGCGCCTCCACCGACCGCCATCAGCAGCACCAGCAAAAGCCCCCATAGAAACCTTTTCATGGCAGGGCACCAAGGCCGTTACAGCGCCTGCGCCAGTCGGGACACGCCTTCCTGAATGCGCGCCACATCCGCCGTGGCAAAACTCAGGCGGAAAGTGGAAGCATCGGCATTGGCCGCATAGAAAGGCACTCCCGGCACAAAGGCCACGCCCTTGTCGATAGCGCGCTTGGCAAAGACGCCACCATCACTCACCTTGCCGCCCGCACCGGTCAGCCGCGCCCACACAAACAAACCGCCTTGCGGTTGCACAAATTCAATCGCATCGCCCAGTTCTTTGCGCAAAGCATCGCCCATGGCCTGCGCCCGCTCGGCGTAGACCTTGCGCACATGCGCCAGTGTGGCGGGCATGCGGCCAGCCTTGAGGTATTGCGCAGCCGTGGCCTGGGCAAAGGTGCTGGTGTGCGCATCACTGAACTGCTTGCACATGGTGGCCTTGCCCAGCAATTCGGGCGGGGCAATCATCCAACCCACGCGCAGGCCGGGGCTTAGCACCTTGCTCAGGCTGCCGCAGTGGGCAAGCCAGTCGCGGCTACCGGGAACCTGCGCGCTCAGCGCCAGCATGCTCGGGGGCGGCGCCTCGCCAAAATACAAGTCGCCGTAAGGATCGTCTTCCACCACCAGCGTCTGGTACTTCACCGCCAGTTCCAGCACGCGCTTGCGGCGCTCCAGGCTGAGCATGGCGCCGCTGGGGTTGCCGAAGGTAGGAATCAGGTACACCAGCTTGGGTTTGTGTTCGGCAATCAGTTGCTCCAGCGTGTCGGTGTTGACGCCGTTGGCATCGATTGGCGCGCTAATGAGTTCGGCGCCATACAAGCGGAAGCACTGAATGGTGGCCAGAAACGTAGGACCTTCCACAATCACCTTGTCACCAGGGCTGATCATGGTCTTGCCCAACAAGTCCAAAGCCTGCTGACTGCCCGTGGTCACAATCAATTGTTCCGGTGACAAGTCAGTCACGCCCTTGCTTTGCATAAAGGCCGTAAGTTGCTCACGTAGCGGTTGGTAACCCTCGGTGGCTCCATATTGCAAAGCAGCACCGGGCTCCTCAGCTAACGCGCGGTTGCTGGCCTCACGGATACCTTCGACATCAAACATGGCGCTATCCGGGAAACCTCCGGCAAAACTGATGATTCCCGGCTTTCCAAGTAACTTAAATAGCTCACGAATAGCGGAAGTCTCTACATTATTCAGACGATCGGCGAATTTCATACGGTTGACTCTGGCATGTTGGGTTAAATTCACCCTGATTGTGCTTTGAAATTTTCGGGGAACTCCTTGCCAGACATTGAAACTTTCTTCAGTACGGTGCAAATCCCCAGCATCTCGCATGTGGCGCAGGCTCTGATTCGCACCCTGCACGACGAGGACGCAACCGTCGATCAGGTGTGCGCCATCATTGCGCGCGACCCGGCCATGGCAGCACGCCTGCTCAAGCTGGCCAATAGCAGCCAGTTTGGCTTGTCCCGAAGTGTGGGGCTACTGGAGGACGCCGTCGCTTTGGTGGGAATGGAGCGTGTGCGCTCGCTGGCGGTCGGTGTCAGTCTGAACGACACATTTCAGGCGTTTCCGGGGCTGGACCGCAACGCCTTTTGGACCACCACCATGGACTGCGCCGGCTACGCGCAATGGCTTGCAACGCGTGTCGGCATCCACGGCCATATAGGCTGGCTCACCGGAATGATGTTGCGTCTGGGTGAGTTGCTGATTGCTCAGGCTGAGCCGTCCATTCTTCAGGTGGTCGAAAAGCTGCCTCAGATTCCGGGTGTGCGCTGGAAGCGCGAAACGCGCTTGCTCGGCTTTACCGAGGGCCAGATCACCGCCGAACTGGCACGCCGCTGGCAGTTTCCACCACAAATGGTGCAAGCGCTCCAGCGTGCCGCAGACCCGATGGCGGAGGCTGGCTTCTCGCGCTTGGGGGCCGTTCTGCACCTCGCCGGGCTGTTGGCAGAAGCGGCTGACTCCGGGCCGGAGTCCGTTGCCAGTCTGCCCGAGGAGGTGTTGGCAGCCTTGCGCTTGCGGCGCGAATGGATGACCCACCATTTTCCCGACCGCACAAAATTTGTTAACGTCAGCTAGATGCCCACCGCGATTGCCTCATCTTTTGCTGACCCCATGAAAGCCACCCAAATAGAAAGTTTCTTCAGCATCCTGCAGGCCGCCAACCCCAGCCCGCAAACCGAGTTGGAATATGCCTCGGTGTTTGAGTTGCTGACCGCTGTTTTGTTGTCGGCGCAGGCGACCGATGTCAGCGTCAACAAGGCCACGCGAAGGCTTTTTGTGGTGGCGAACACACCTGAAAAGATTCTGGCGCTGGGTGTGGACGGGCTGGAGTCCTACATCAAGACCATTGGCCTCTACCGCAGCAAGGCCCGGCACCTGTTGGAAACCTGCCGCATCCTCATCGAGCGCTTTCAGGGCGAGGTTCCCGGCTCGCGGCAGGACTTGGAGAGCCTTCCCGGCGTCGGTCGCAAGACCGCCAACGTGGTGCTCAATGTGGCCTTTGGTGAACCCACCATGGCAGTGGACACGCATATCTTTCGCCTGGGCAACCGCACCGGCCTGGCACCCGGCAAAACGCCGCTGGAAGTAGAAGAAAAACTCCTAAAGCGAGTACCGCCCCGCTATTTGGTGGACGCTCACCATTGGCTAATCCTGCACGGGCGCTACATCTGCCAAGCGCGCAAACCGCAGTGCTGGCAATGCGGCGTGAACGCCGTGTGTGGGTTCAAGGACAAAACACCAGCACCAGGCTGAGTGCCAGTAAATTCGTTAGGGCATTCAAGCGCGTCTTGAGAAAGTCAGCCATTCCCCAAACCCCAACTGCGGTGCCGGCCAGTCCTGCGCCCGCTCCACACGACGAATGCCTTGCTGCAACAAACTGACCGCCTGAGCCACCCCCGAATGGGCAATCCATAGCGTGGACATGTTGGCTTGCAGGCTGTCCCACGCCGATGCGACCCGCGCCAGAACTTCGTTGGCAGACTCCTTACCGCCAAAGCGGTGGTTAGCGAAATCGTCGGTCCAGGCGTCCACGGCTTCTTTCGGAATGTCGGCCCAGGGCACGCCCTCCCAGGTGCCGAAGTCCATCTCGCGCAGGCGGTCGTCGGTTTGGTAGGTCAAATCGGGGCGCAGCGCTTGCAGGCATTCGGCCAATTGCATGCAACGCCTAAGGGGAGAGGTTATGACGGTGATATCCGTCGGCAAAGCCTTTGCCAGAGACTGGGCTGCCATTTGGGTTAACTCGGCATGCGCTTCTACATCCAGCGTGCCGTAGCAGATTCCGGGTGCGATCAATGGTTTGGCATGGCGGGCTAGCCAGAGTTGGTTGCTTCCAGCCAGAGCATGGGTAGCGAAGCGCTCTGCTCCGTGTCCCCCGTCCGCTGCGCGGCCTCCTCCTTTACCTGCGCAGAACGCATCGCCACCCACGCTCATTGGGTGTTCCAAGCTAGCAGGAAACCGAGGTAAAAGGCCAGTTCGCAGACTTGCTGTGTGGCACCCAGGCAGTCGCCGGTGAAACCTTGCAGGCGCTTGGAAAACATTCGCAACATCCAAGCAAAGGCCAATGCGCTGGCAAGCAATGCCCCTGCAACCGGAATGCCCCAACGCTGGCCGCGCGTCAGCGTCACTTGCATGCCGCTCACTTCCACGCCCAAAACCACCAACACCGCCAAGAGGCACCACAACACGGCGACCGCTAGCGCGACCCAAGTAATCTGCTCGGCCAAGGGTTTGGATTTGCTTCCGGCTATATCGCCCACATGCGGCAGCGCGCGGATGATCAGTAAGGGCCAGGTGCGTGAAACCACATGGGCCAGAAACGCCGCGCTGCACAACACCGCCGCGCCCATGCTGGCCAGTTGTGCCACCAGCGCCACTTTGACCAGCAGCGCCATCACGATGGCTATGGCACCAAAGGCGCCGACCCGCGAATCTTTCATGATTTCCAGCGCCCGCTCGCGCTGGTAACTACCGCCCAGGCCATCCGCCACGTCGGCCAGGCCGTCTTCGTGGAACGCGCCGGTTAGCAAAATGCCAAAGGCGGTGCCCAGTGCGGCCACGATCAGGGGTGAAAAGCCGCCCGCTGGCAGGGCCCACAACAGCGCCGCGCTGAGTGCCGCCACCAATGCACCGACCAAGCACCCAACCCCCGGAAAGTGTGCCGCGCTGGCACGCAGCATCTG
>CAKZJN010000280.1 GCA_936943465.1 uncultured Rhodoferax sp. | reverse complement strand
ACGGTCTTGCCGTCACGCGCGCCTTCCATCACGGCCGCACTGATCAGCGCAATCGCTTCGGGGTAGTTGAGCTTGAGCCCGCGCGCCATGCGGCGTTCTGCGAGGAGGGCGGCGGTGAAAATCAGCAACTTGTCTTTTTCGCGGGGTGTGAGTTCCATGGCGTCAGGGTGCTGGTTGGTGAAAAGTAGTGACAGTGATTAGCATAGGTCAAAGCAAGGCTTGTGCCCAATTGGAGGGGCTTTTGCGTGCACCGAAAGCAGGCATAACCCTTGCATGTTTGCTGGCAGGCATTCACTCAACCAGGCCTGGTTTTGATGTAATCTGCCCAATACCACAATAGAAATTAGGATCGATGGAAATGACAGCACGAACGGAGCTTGGCGCCGGCACAGGCGTAGGTTTTTGGGGTCTGGGTGTGGGACTGATGGGCAACATCAGTTTCCTCAAAAAGGCGCTCATCATCACGGTCGTGTTCTTGTTACCTGTAGCCCTTTTGGGCTATTTTTTCGTCTCCGCGCAGAACGACCAGATCAACTTCAGTGCCAAGGAACGCACCGGCGTCGCGGCCTTCCAGAAACTGGTTCCCATCACTACGGCTGTCACCAAGATTCGCAGCGCTGCGCGAGCCGGCGTGGGCGGGTACGATGCGGCCACCCAATTCGCGGCGGCAAAGGCCGAGGTTGATGCCACTATCAAGGCCTTCGAGTCGCATGTGGTGGCTACCGGTGATCCCCTGGAAGTGAAGGCCGCACTCGACGCACTGAAAGCAGCGTGGGCCAAAGCTGCCGCAGCCACTGCGGTGGCTGACACCGAGGGCGGCGCCGTGTATGGCCCGGTGAGCGAAGCACTGGTCAAACTGCTCGGCAGCATTGGCGACAACTCGAACCTGGTGCTGGACCCGGACATCGATAGTTACTACCTGTTCAGCACGCTGTACCTCTTGCCCCAGTTGGGTGAAGACATGGGGCAACTGTGGGGCTGGGGAACCTTTGGTATGCAGCGTTTTCAAGATTCCAAGAAGGAACTGGAAACCAAGGAGGAGTTGAGCTACGTGGTGTGGGCGGCCAACGTCAAGGCCGCCAGTGGCACGACACAAGATTACCTGGGCAAGGCGCTGACCTATAACCCGAGCCTGAAGACGCGCCTGGACCTGAGCGCCATGGAAAGCGCCGCTGCGTTCTACGACCTGGCCAAAGACCCCGAGGCCTTGCAGAACAGCGACAAGCTCACAGCCGCTCAGTACTTTGACCAGGGCCAGGCAGCGGTACAGCGACTGGCTTCGTTCTACGAAAAAGGCATTCCTGTTCTCGATGAAATTCTGCAGGCGCGCATTGACGGACTGTCGCAAAAAATGCGTGTGGCAGGAATTGCCGTGCTGGTGGCCTTGCTGGTAGCGGCCTACCTTTTTTACAGCTTTTATCTGGTGGCCAGCGGGGGACTGAAATCCATTCAAGGTCACCTGCAAGAGCTGGCAGTAGGCGACCTGAGCAATGCACCGGTCAAGCCCGCCGGCTCGGACGAAACCGCCGAAGTGCTGAACTCGCTCATTACGGTGCATACGGTGCTGGCCGACTTTCAAAAGGCCCAAAGCGTCATGGCCCGAGAGCACGATGCCGGCGCCATTGATCACAAGATGCCCGCCCAAAGCTTGCCTGGTGCGTATGGCGAGATGGCACAGGCGGTGAATTCGCTAGCCCGCTCGCATATCGACGTCATGTTGCGGCTGGTGGACCTGCTGGAGCAATATGCGCAGGGCAATTTTGCCGAGGAAGTTGAAGCGATGCCGGGTCAGAAGCGGCGTGTGACCGATGTGGTGAGCCAGGCGCGGGCGCAGATGAAGCTGTCAGCGGAGTCGGCGGTGACCAACATGCGGGTGGTCAATGCGCTGAACAAGGCCAGCACCAACGTCATGATTGCGGACGCCCATTACGACATCCTGTTTATGAACGAGACCATGGTGTCCATGCTTCGCGGCAACGAAGTGGAGCTGCGCAAGTCCTTGCCGAACCTCGATATCAATAAACTGATTGGATCCAACATCGATGTGTTCCACAAGAGCCCATCCCACCAGCGCCACCTGCTGCAGGCCATGCACAGCACCCTGCGCACCCAGATTCAGGTGGGCAAGCTGTATTTCGGCTTGACGGCCAATCCGATACTGGACAACGAGGGCAAGCGCCTGGGCACCGTGGTGGAGTGGCTGGATCGCACCATTGAAGTGGCGGCCGAGCAGGAAATTGCGAAGCTGGTCCAGGCAGCGGCGATTGGTGACTTTTCGCATCGTCTGGCGGTGGACGGCAAGACCGGCTTTTTCGAAACGCTGGCACGTGGCATGAACCAGTTGCTCGATACCAGCGAGCAGGGGCTTAACGATGTGGCGGCCTTGCTGAGCGCATTTGCCGAAGGCGATTTGACGCACCGCATCCAGCGCGACTACGACGGCTTGTTTGCCAAGGTTAAGGAAAGTGCCAACACGACGGCTGAAAACCTGACGCGGGTTTTGAGCGAAGTGCATGCTGCGGCTGACGCGCTGACAGGTGCTGCTGACCAGGTCAATGCAACGGCGCAGTCGCTGTCGCAGGCCGCCAGCCAGCAGGCTGCCAGCGTGGAAGAGACCAGCGCCCAGATTGATGTGATGTCTGCCTCCATAGCGCAAAACAGTGACAACGCCAAGGTCACCGATGGCATGGCGACCAAGGCCAATACCGAGGCGACCGAAGGCGGTGCTGCGGTGGGTGAAACGGTGCAGGCCATGCAGCAGATCGCGGCCAAAATCAGCATCGTCGATGACATTGCCTACCAAACCAATTTGCTGGCTCTGAACGCCGCGATTGAGGCGGCCCGCGCCGGCGAGCATGGCAAGGGCTTTGCGGTGGTCGCGGCCGAGGTGCGCAAACTGGCCGAACGCAGCCAACTGGCTGCCAAAGAGATTGGCGATTTGGCTGGCAACAGCGTGGCAACCGCCGAGCGCGCCGGCAAGTTGCTGGACGAAATTGTGCCCAGCATCCAGAAGACCAGTGAACTGGTGCAGGAGATTTCAGCTGCCAGCACCGAGCAAAGTGAATCGGTGGTGCAAATCGGCGGGGCCATGGGGCAGCTCAGCAAGGCCACCCAGCAAAATGCGTCGGCGTCAGAAGAGTTGGCGGCCACCAGCGAAGAGCTCTCAGCACAGGCGGCCCAATTGCAACAAAGCATCGCCTTCTTCAAGACCGGCAATGCCGTGCAATTACCGGCGCCCGCTGCGCGGTCTGCGGTATCCTATTCAAAAGACCGACGCGCACAAGCGCCCCGCCTGACCTCCCACGTCACACCCGCGCCGGTGCGGGGTGGCTCCAATTTCAAACCCTATTGATGACTGACGCACCTCCAGCACAACCGCGAAACCCTTTGCATGGCAAGACGCTGGAGGCGATCGTCACCGAGCTGGAGGCGTTCTATGGCTGGGAAGGGCTGGCCGAGCGCGTTCCGGTGCGCTGTTTTGCCCTCGACCCCAGTGTCAAGTCAAGTCTGAAGTTCCTGCGCAAAACCCCTTGGGCCCGTGAGAAGGTCGAGGGGCTGTATCTCTTTATGCTGCGGGAAATTAAGCGCACTTCCCAGACCTGAAATGAAGCTTCGCTTTCATTTTGCGGCGCCAATTGCGATCCAATAGGATCCTTAAGTTTTGGGGCCGTGCCAGAGCCAGAGCCGTGCATGCCTCCACATAAACTGCGCATCGCTTTGCTGCGAAATCTTTAGCACATGACCGAGAGGGGATGGCCTGGTGGAAGAAGGGCATCAGCATCAAACTGAACAACATTCGGGTGCCCGTTGGCTGTATACGGGCCTGCTCGGTTGCGTGGTTTTCGTTGGCTTGCTGATCGTTGAATGGTTTGTGCGCGATGTGCAGCCCGGGGGCACTTTTTCTCCTGAGGCCATTGCCGTGCTGGTGGCCGCAGTCTTTAGCGCATTCGTGATGGGTTTGGCCCATCCGCTGTTTCTGCACTTGAGTCGCAAAGTTCAATTCGCGGAGCGGGCCATCGACAGCACCAACGAAGGCTATTGGGTGCTGGACGCCGATGGCAATTTTGTGGATGTGAACCCCGGTTACTGCAACATGCTGGGTTATGCGCGTGCTGAGGTCATGTCGATGTGCATCGCCGACTTTGAAGCGGTCGCCAAGATGCCGCAAATCAGGGCGCAGGTCCAGCGGATCGTTCAAAAAGGACATGAACGGTTTGAAACCCGGCATCGCCATCGCGACGGACATTGGGTTGATCTGGAAGTAACGGTTACCGGGATCGACCAACGGTACCTGGTGGCTTTCCTGCGGGACATCAGTGAGCGCAAGCGGGCCGACGCGGCGTTGCGCGAAGCCACGCGGCTTGCCGAAGGCGCCAACCGTGCCAAGAGTGAGTTTCTGGCCAACATGAGCCATGAAATTCGAACGCCGATGAACGGCATTCTGGGGCTTACCGATCTGCTGCTGGAAACGCAGCTCGAGTCGCTGCAGCGCGAGCATCTCAGCATGGTGAAGGTATCTGCCGAGTCCTTGCTGGTGATCTTGAATGAGATTCTGGACTTGTCCAAGATCGAGGCTGGAAAGCTCCATATCGAGCATGTGCCGTTTTCTCCTGCGTCGGTCATCGTGCAAGCGGTGCAGTCCACCCAAGTGCGGGCGGTGGCCAAGGGCTTGGCCCTGCGTTGCGACATTGGCGATGGCTTACCCGATTGGGCCATGGGCGACCCGGTGCGGCTGCGCCAGATTGTTTTGAATTTGTGTGACAACGCGATCAAGTTCACCACGCAGGGGACGGTGTCCGTGACCGCTGCGGTCACAGAGCGGGCCGGTGAACAGTGGGAACTGCAGGTGGCGGTGCGGGACACGGGCATCGGCATTTCTCCAGACAAGCAGAGCGCCATATTTGAGGCCTTCAGTCAGGCGGATACCTCAACCACCCGCAAGTACGGCGGGACGGGGCTCGGGCTCACCATTTGCGCGCGACTTGCAGAACTGATGGGAGGGCGTATCGGCGTGGAGAGTGAACCCGGTGTGGGAAGCTGCTTTCAGTTCACGATCATGCTGGGGCGGTCACGGATGGACCCGCTGTCTGCATCCATGGCTCCGCTGGGCGCATCGGCTACGGCCGATACGGCCGCACTGCATATATTGCTGGCCGAAGACCACCCCATCAATCAGCGCCTTGCCATCGCGCTGCTGCAGCGATGGGGGCACACGGTGGTGCTGGCCCAAAACGGTCTGGAGGCGGTGGCCGAGTATGCGCTGCAGGAATTTGACCTCGTCTTGATGGATATGCAAATGCCGGAGTTGGGCGGCCTGGACGCGACCCGGCAGATACGTGCCATGGAGGCGGACGGTAAGCGCACCCCCATCATCGCGATTACGGCCAACGCCATGGAGGCGGACCGACTGGCCTGCTTTGAAGCCGGCATGGACGACTTCATTTCCAAACCGTTTGACGCAACCAAACTGCGGGCGCTGATCGGGAGCGCGACCAGTAAGGCCGGGCAAACGGCTGCGGTTTAGGCCTTTGTCTTGAAGATGCTGACCACGTCTTCCAGTTGGGCCGCCTGATCCTGCAGCGACTGGGCGGCAGCGGCGGCTTCTTCAACCAGCGCAGCGTTTTGCTGGGTCACGTGGTTCATGTCATTGACCGCTTCGTTGACGCGCTGGATGCCCTCGGTCTGGTAGCTGCTGGCGTCAGCAATGTTGCCCATGATGTCGGTCACGTGGCGGATGCTTTCCACAATCTCATTCATGGTGGCACCGGCTTGGTGCACCAAGGTTCCGCCAGCGTCCACTTTGGTGACCGAGTCATCAATCAGTTTCTTGATTTCTTTGGCGGCCTCGGCTGAACGCTGCGCCAAGCTGCGCACCTCAGACGCCACCACGGCAAAGCCGCGCCCCTGCTCTCCGGCACGCGCCGCTTCTACGGCGGCATTGAGCGCCAGGATGTTGGTCTGAAAGGCGATGCCATCAATCACACCAATGATGTCCACAATCTTGCGTGAAGACTGGTTGATCGACTCCATGGTGTTGACCACCTCGGACACCACGGCACCGCCACGCACGGCCACTTCGGAGGCGGACTGGGCCAGTTGGTTGGCGCGCCGCGCCTCATCGGCGGTCTGGTTCACAGCTTCGGTCAACGCCTGCATGGAGGATGCCGTGCTTTCCAGCGTGCTGGCCTGCGCCTCGGTGCGGTGGGACAGGTCGGTGTTGCCGTTGGCAATGTCGCGGGAGGCACTGAAGATGGTATCGGTGCCGCTGCGCACCTGCCGCACGATTCGGATCAGTCCCTGATTCATTTCATGCAAGGCGCTTTGCAATTCACCCACTTCGTTGCGTGAGTCCACCACGATGTCCTGGCTCAGGTCACCGGCTGCAATGCCACGGGCAACCGTCACTCCTTTTTCAAGGGGCTGGGTAACTTTCTTGCGGATGAACGGATAGATCAGGGCCAGCACCACGCTGCTGGTGAAGATGGCCGCGAGAATGGAATTGATGCGTTGGCTGCGCAGTTCTTCATTCACCTTGTCGAGCGACACTTTCATGCTCACCGCGCCCAGCACCGTGCCTTCGGGCACAACGTGGCAGGTGGTGCAGTCCTTGCCAAGCGAGTTCTTCAGGGCGATGACGGGGCGGATGGCACGCAGGTATTCGCCGGTTGCATCCGATTCGACGCCAATGGCCTCTTTGCCACTTTGCAGCACGGCGTTTTCTTCCGCGTCGGGGGTGGCCGCGTTTTTGATGTTGCCCGGGCCAAATAATTTGCTGACGTTTTCACCGCGCAACACGCGTACATCGCGAATGGAGCCGAGTTGTTTCACCTGGTCCAGAAACACGTCGCGTTGGGCCACGGTTCCGGTCACCATCATGCCGGTCAGGCCGGCCATGGTGGCGTCGTGCATGCTGAGTGAGAAGTCTTGTGCTTGCGCCAGTGCCGCCTGACGTGACGTGTAACCCTGCCACAGGATGACGAGAATCCAAACACACACCAAAGCGGCAGCCATGGTCGTCAAAAGCTGAACCCAGATCCTGGAATTGGTTTGGAGCGCCATGAAAAGGTTTCCTTCGTCTCTTTGACTGTGGTCACTTAATTTTGCACGAGTATCGCACTTAAGCGTGCACTGAATAAGTGCGGCGCCACCTTGTTGTGCGGTGCACAAATCGGGCATGGCTCTTGCTAAAACTGATTTGCCTCAAGCAATCCTGCTGAATTTGCCAGGCTAGGAACCTGATTTGTTTTATCAACCTCGGAGCTAACGAATATGCAACGTCGATTTACCCTCAAGGCACTTAGCGTCGCCGCCGCCCTCACCACGCTGTCGGCATTGCCAGCGTACGCCGCAGACACCATCAAGGTGGGTGTTCTGCACAGCCTTTCGGGCACCATGGCCATCTCTGAAACGGTGTTGAAAGACACCGTGCTCATGGCTATTGATGAGATCAACGCCAAGGGCGGTGTGCTGGGCAAGAAGCTGGAACCCGTGGTCGTCGACCCCGCTTCCAACTGGCCCCTGTTTGCAGAAAAGACCAAGCAACTGCTGACACAAGACAAGGTCGCCGTGATCTTCGGCTGCTGGACTTCCGTGTCCCGCAAGTCCGTGCTGCCGGTCGTTGAAGAACTGAACGGCCTGCTGTTCTACCCCGTGCAATACGAAGGCGAAGAACTCTCCAAGAACGTGTTCTATACCGGTGCGGCTCCTAACCAGCAGGCTATTCCTGCGGTGGACTACCTGATGAGCAAAGAAGGTGGCGGCGCCAAGCGCTGGGTTTTGCTGGGCACCGACTATGTGTACCCCCGCACCACCAACAAGATCCTGCGCGCCTACCTGAAGTCCAAGGGCGTGAAAGAGTCTGACATCGACGAAAAATACACCCCCTTCGGCCACTCCGATTACCAAACCATCGTGGCTGACGTGAAGAAGTTTGCAGCCGGTGGCAAGACCGCTGTGGTGTCCACCATCAACGGTGACTCCAATGTGCCCTTCTACAAGGAACTGGGCAACGCTGGCCTGAAGGCCAAGGACGTGCCGGTGGTGGCCTTCAGCGTGGGTGAAGAAGAACTGCGCGGTGTGGACACCAAGCCGCTGGTGGGCCACCTGGCCGCCTGGAACTACTTCATGTCCATCAAGAACCCGACCAACACCGAGTTCATCAAGAAGTGGTCTGACTACGCCAAGGCCAAGGGCATTGCCGGTCACAAGGACAAGCCTCTGACCAACGACCCGATGGAAGCGACCTACATCGGCATCAACATGTGGAAGCAAGCGGTTGAGAAGGCGAAGACTACCGATGTGGATGCCGTCATCAAGGCCATGGCCGGACAGACCTTCAAGGCACCGAGCGGTATCACCAGCACGATGGATCCCAAGAACCACCACCTGCACAAGTCGGTGTTCATCGGCGAAGTGAAGGCAGACGGCCAGTTCAACGTGGTGTGGAAGACACCCGGTCCTGTGAAAGCCAAGCCATGGTCTCCGTTCATCGAAGGCAATGACAAGAAGCCTGATGAGCCTGTGGCGAAGTAAGGAGCTACTGCGCGGGCCGATCTGACGTCCTGCAGTGCTCGCCGTACGCTTGTACGGTTCCGCGCTTCAGACGCCACCTCGACCCGCTCGCTACGCTCCTTCCAATCGCCAGAAAACCGCCCGCGGAAGCGGGCGCCTCCTCTTCCTACCGGTAGCGGAGCGCCATGCCGTCCTGAGTCAGGTTGCTTGATGGGTACGCAGACAACTACGAAAACATTTATGCGAAAACTTTTGGTCATTGCTGCTTTGCTGCTCTCCGTCGGTGCCCATGCGCTGACTACTGACGAAGCCAAAGCCATTGCTATTGGCGAAGGCGATGCACGGATCGAGGCACTGCGGGCTGCAGTGGCCAAACCCGATGAAAAAACCGTTGCGTTCATTCAGGCGCTGTCCGATGACGCAGTGAAAGTGGTGGCGGGCAGTCCCGTCATCGTGAACGGCGACCAGGGTGCTGACCCGGTCACGGGGGCGCCCGTTGCGCTCCCCGATAGTGCCGAAGATGTCATGAATAACAACCGCATGCGGGGTGAGCTTGACTCTGCGCTTGCGACGCTCAAATTGCTGTCACCCGACGAGGCGGTGCGTCGCGCTGCCATCAAGACCCTGCAAGGCAATGTCGATGAAAGCAGCCTGGTGCTGCTGGACAAGGCCTTTTCGCAAGAGGCCAATGCCGAACTGAAAGACCAGTTGGGCCAGTTGCGTGCCGCCGCCTTGCTCGGTAGCAGCGACAAGGCCAAGCGTCTGGAGGCCGCAGCCCTGCTGGGCCAGAGCGCGCAGGCCGCCACCAAGACGCTGCTGATGGAGCGTCTGCAAGTCGAAACCGAGTCCGATGTCAAAGTGGCGTTGGGCAACAGCCTGCGTAAGGTGGAAGCCACGCTGGCCTGGGGTGACCGGCTCGGTGCGATCTTTAGCGGCATCAGTTTGGGCTCCATCCTGCTGCTGGTCGCGCTGGGGCTGGCCATCACCTACGGCCTGATGGGCGTGATCAACATGGCCCACGGCGAGCTCATGATGATCGGCGCCTATGCCACCTATGTGGTGCAGGGCGTGTTCCAGAAGTTTTTCCCCGGTGCATTCGACTGGTATTTGCTGGCCTCGGTGCCGGTGGCCTTTATGGCTTCAGCACTGGTCGGTGCTGCGCTGGAACGCAGTGTGATTCGCTTTCTGTACGGCCGTCCGCTGGAGACGCTCTTGGCTACCTGGGGTATCAGCCTGATGCTGATGCAATTGGTGCGCACGCTGTTTGGTGCGCAGAACGTTGGCGTTGAAAACCCGAGTTGGATGAGTGGTGGCATGCAGGTGCTGGGCAACTTGTCTCTGCCCTACAACCGGCTGGTGATTGTGGGCTTCGCCTTCTTTGTACTGGCGGCGGTGGCTTTCATGATTGGCAAGACACGGCTCGGTCTGTTTGTGCGGGGTGTCACGCAGAACCGCCCGATTGCTGCGTGCATGGGCGTGAACACTGCGCGGATTGATACCTATGCCTTTGCGCTGGGTTCTGGCATTGCCGGGCTGGCTGGCTGCGCTTTGAGTCAGGTCGGCAATGTGGGGCCGGACCTCGGTCAAGGCTACATCGTCGATGCGTTCATGGTAGTGGTGCTGGGCGGCGTGGGCCAATTGGCCGGTACCGTCTATGCCGCACTGGGCCTGGGCATATTGAATAAGTTTCTGGAGGGTTGGACCGGTGCCGTGCTGGCCAAGATTGCGGTGCTGGTGCTGATCATTGTGTTCATCCAGAAACGCCCCCAAGGTATCTTTGCGATGAAGGGACGCGAAGCATGAGCGCCGCCAACATGATTCAACTTCCCGAAAAAGCACCGTTGCTTGGCCGTGCCGCCTGGAGCGCCTGGCTGGCTGCGCTGATCGTGCTGTGCGCGCTGGTGCCGGTGCTCAATCTGCTGATTCCGGCCGACAGTGTGTTCCACATGAGCGACTTTGCGGTGGCGCTGGTGGCCAAGATCATGTGCTTTGCCATCTGCGCACTGGCCATGGACCTGATCTGGGGCTTCACCGGCATTTTGTCGCTGGGCCACGGCCTGTTCTTCGCGCTGGGCGGCTATGCCATGGGCATGTACCTCATGCGCCAGATCGGGCTGGATGGCAACTACAAGAGCGCCTTGCCCGACTTCATGGTGTTTCTGGACTGGAAGGAGTTGCCCTGGCACTGGCTGCTGAGCGACAGCTTTGTGGCCACGCTGATTCTGGTGGTGGCCGCACCCGGTGTAGTAGCGCTGGTGTTTGGCTACTTTGCTTTCCGCTCGCGCATCAAGGGCGTGTACTTCTCCATCATCACGCAGGCCATGACGTTCGCGGCCATGCTGCTCTTCTTCCGCAATGAAACCGGCTTTGGCGGTAACAACGGCTTTACCGATTTCAAGCGCATTCTGGATATTCCCATTGCCACCCCGAGCATGCGCATGACCCTGTTTGTGTTGACTGCGCTGACGCTGTTGCTGTTCTTTTTGCTGGCCCGCTGGCTGGTGACCAGCAAGTTCGGCCGCGTGCTGCAGGCCATTCGCGATGCCGAATCACGCGTCATGTTCAGCGGCTACTCACCGCTGGGTTACAAGCTCACCATCTGGGTCATCTCGGCCATGATGTGCGGCGTGGCCGGTGCCCTGTATGTGCCGCAGGTCGGCATCAT
>CAKZJN010000279.1 GCA_936943465.1 uncultured Rhodoferax sp. | reverse complement strand
TATGCCGAGCGGGCCGGCTACGACCTGATGATTCAGGCCATGACCGGCATGATGAGCATCACCGGCAAGGCCGAGGGTGAACCCATGCGCGTAGGCGTGGCCATCATTGATGTGTTCACCGGCGTCTACGCCTGCAGCGCCATTCTGGCCGCGCTCGAAGTGCGCCACCGGACCGGCGCGGGGCAGCACATCGACATGGCGCTGCTCGACGTGGGCATGGCGATTCTGGCGAACCAGGCCGCCGGCTTTTTGAACACCGGCAAGGTGCCGCTGCGCCAGGGCAACAGCCACCCCAGCCTGGCGCCGTACCAGGACTTTGAAACCGCCGACGGCGCCATGCTGCTGGCGATTGGCAACGACGGCCAGTTCGCCCGCTTTTGCGAGGTCGCCGGCCACCCCGAGTGGGCGAAGGATGCGCGCTTTACCAGCAACACGGCCCGCGTCACCCACCGCATTGCACTGGTGGAACTGATGCTGGGCGCCACGCGCACGCGCACCACCGCCGAGTGGATTGCCGCGCTGGAAGACAAGGCCGTGCCCTGTGGCCCAATCAACACCATGGACCAGGCCTTTGCCGATGCGCAGGTGCAGCACCGCGGGCTCAAGGTCACCCAAACGACCTCAGCGGCCGCACAAGCCCAGACCAGCGTGCCAGCCATTTCCAGCGTAGCCAGCCCGCTGCGCCTGACCGCCACGCCGCCGGTATTGCGCAACCCGCCTCCGGCGCTGGGCGAGCACACCCGCGAGGTGCTGGCCGAGATGGGCCTGAGCGCCGACCGTATCGCAGCACTGCAAGCTGCAGGCGTGGTGTAAAACCCGTCGCCGTAGCGGGCGGGAAGTCCGCCCGCGAGCCTGTGCAACGGCAGGGCCGTGGTGCGTTTATTGCCTCCATAGAGGGGAACTTCAAACCACAGAAGCCAGAAATGAGCCTTGCCACACCCGTCGTTGCGCCCCGCATGCAGGCCCTGCAGAAGCTGGAGAAGTCTTTCAAGCGGCTGGACTTGAGCTGGAAAGTGATTGAAACCACCGCGCGCGTAGTCAGCCCACCGGAGTCGTTTGGCTTTACTTCTACGCTAGAGCACACCCGGCTGGCGTTTGGTCAACTGGCCACCGAGATGGTGGAGCAACTGGCGCAAACGCAGGCGGTGTTTGTTCTGGACCCCGGCAACCTGCATTTGCAACCGGTCTTGGCGGGGCATGAATACAGTTGGGTATCCGGATTTTCTGGTGGATGGCCATTGCTTTTGCCGGGGGCAGGAATGTCTCTGATGGGCCGAAAGTTGGTTTCCGCGACAGTCTGCTTCACGGGGGTTCAAGCAAGATTTTTTTGTGACGGTCTATGTGCCAGCCAAGTGGACTTGCCGCAACCGGAGGGTCCGCTCATTACAACCACCGCACCCTGCGGGACGTCGAGATCCGGAAACCAGATCGGCGCGCCACCGGGGTAAGGCGTAGGACAAATGCGACGTGCGAATCATTCCGCAGCCGTGTTGGCGCAATCGGCACAGACGCCACGCACGGCAAAGTCCATGCTCAAGCCCTGGTAGCCCAGCGACTTCAACGCCTCTAGGGCATTCTGTGCGGCTCGCTCCAAGTCATTGGCGTTGGCCTTGAGGGCACCGGCCAGCGGACTGTCGCGGTGGCAACTCTGGCATTCAAAGTGGGGGATCGCGTGAACACTAGCTGGCATGGCCTGAAAACGGCGCACCCGCTTGACGTCCACGCGGCACAGTACCAGCCCTACCTGGGTCAGCCGGTCGATCAGCCGGTACAGCGTGACGCGGTCCAGATCCATGGATACATCGTCGGTCAAGGCGGACAACAGTTGGGCGTGTGTGTAGCTGGTTTCGGGATGGGCCAAGAACCATCCCAGCACCAGACGGCCGGTGGCCGTCTTGCGCAGGCCATGGGCCGTCAACAGTGCATCAATCGGATCTACCTGCGGTGGCGTGCTGTGTTTGAGCTTGGACATGGACTGTGAACTCTGTTCTGTTTTTGCAATTGTGTTGCAAAAGTTAGAAAACGCAATTCGATTGCGATAAACTATAACGCAATCGAATTGCACTTTACGGATTGTTGCACGTGTTCAAAACCCATACCCGTTTTTCCAGCGTTCTGGCTTGGCCGGCCTGGCTGCGTATCGCCGTGCTGCTGCCCTTGCTGGCCCTGTTATGGCTGGCGGTGGGGTGGGCCACTTTGGAGGTGGTACCGCTGTGACCTTGGCACGCAACCCACATGCCACCGGAGCGACGCCTGTCGTGGAACTGCGCAATTTGACCGTTAGCTACCGCCAGCACCCCGCTTTGCACCACCTCAACGGCAGCTTCGCCAGCGGCTCACTCACGGCAGTGATCGGCCCCAACGGGGCTGGCAAAAGCACCCTGATCAAAACCATCGCCGGTTTGCTGCCCAGTCAGGGCGCCTTGCAGATCCACCTGCCGGGCCATCGCCTGGCCTACCTGCCCCAACTCAGCGAACTCGACCGCAGCTTCCCCATGTGCGTGCACGACTGCGTGCTGCTGGGTGGTTGGAGCCTGACCGGTGCATTCGGCGGTGTTTCCCCCGTCATGCGGGCGCGCACGATTGCTGCCTTGCGCACGGTCGGCTTGCAGGGCTTTGAAAACCGCCCGGTGGGAACCCTGTCCAGCGGACAGATGCAGCGCCTGCTGTTCGCGCGCCTGTTGGTTCAGGATGCACAACTGATTCTGCTGGATGAACCCTTTAACGCAGTGGACAGCAAAACCACTGCCGCACTGCTGGAACTGGTGCTGCAGTGGCATCGCGAGGGCCGCACCGTGGTGGCGGTGCTGCATGACGATGCGCAGGTGCTCCGCTATTTTCCGCAGACTCTGATGTTGGCGCGCGAATGCATTGCCTGGGGCCCCACAGCCGAGGTGCTAACCGAGCGCAATTGGCAGCGCGCCCGTGCCATGGCCGAAGCCTGGGACGAGACCGCCACCGTCTGCGACCGTAACGGCAGCCTGAATGGCCAGGATTTCGAAACCTTGCTGGCGCAGCGCTTGTCAAGCAACGTGCAGGCCTGACACATGGACTTGCTTTTCATGCCTTTTTGGGATGCCTTGCTGGCCCCGTTTGCCGAATTTGCGTTCATGCGCCGCGCTCTCGTGGCCACCCTGGCCTTGTCGATCAGCGCAGCGCCTCTGGGCGTATTTCTCACCTTGCGCCGCATGAGTCTGCTGGGTGACGCCTTGAGCCATGCGGTGTTGCCCGGCGTTGCCATCGGCTTCATGGTCAGCGGCCTGTCGCTCACGGCCATGGCGCTTGGTGGGGTCGTGGCCGGCGTGCTGGTGGCCGGTATTGCCGGAGCGGTCAGCCGTTTCACCACGCTGAAGGAAGACGCCAGCCTGGCCGCCATTTACCTGGTGGCGCTGGCCCTGGGGGTGACGCTGATTTCCAGGCACGGCACCCAACTCGATTTGCTGCACATCCTGTTTGGCAGTGCCCTGGGCGTGGACAACTCCGGCTTGCTGCTGGTGGCGGGTGTGTCCACAGCCAGCCTGTTGCTGCTGGCGCTGATGTACCGGGGCTTGGTGCTGGAAACCTTTGACCCGGTTTTTCTCCAGGCGGCGCGCACTGGCACGCAGGGCGGGTCGCTGCCCACCTGGGTCTGGCACCAGGGCTTTTTGCTGTTGGTGGTGGTGAACCTGGTGGCCGGCTTTCAGACCCTGGGCACGCTGATGGCGGTTGGGCTGATGATGCTGCCCGCTGTCAGCGCGCGCCTGTGGCACGACACGCTGGCGGCCCAGTTACTCAATGCCAGCGCCCAAGCGGCCCTTGCGGGCTGGGCCGGGCTACTGCTGTCCTACCACTTCGACACACCCTCGGGCCCCACCATCATTGGCTGCGCGGGGGCGCTGTACTTTCTCTCGCTGCTGGTGGCGCCGGGCGGCTGGTTGCCACGCCTGAGGAGCAACCGGCACCGCGTGGCGTAAGTTTTTTCTCAACAGGACTTCTATGCGATCTCTGCACACTTTTTCACTGGCATCCTTGCCACGGCGTTTTTTGTTGGCCAGCGTCACTGCGCTGACGTTGCTGGGCAGTCAGACACAAGCCGCCGACAAACTGCCGGTCACCGCCAGCTTCAGCATTCTGGGCGACCTGGTGCGCGTGGTCGGCGGTGACCGGGTTGCGGTCACTACTCTGGTAGGCCCCGACCAGGATGCCCACGCCTTTGAGCCAAAGCCAGGCGATGTAAAAACCATCCTGGCCAGCAAACTGGTAGTCAGCAATGGCTTGGGTTTCGAGCCCTGGGCCAACAAGTTGGTCCAGTCTGCCGGCTACCAAGGGCCGGTGCTGATTGCCTCCAAGGGGATAAAGACCCGCACCATGCAGGAAGACGGCCATACCGAAACAGACCCGCACGCCTGGCAGAACCCCAATAACGTGGTGCTGTACACGCGCAACATTGCAGCCGCCCTGAGCAAGGCGGACGCTGCTGGAACCAGCGCCTACCAGGCCAATGCTGATGCCTATGTCAAAGAGCTCCAAATGCTGGAAGCATGGGCCAAAGAACAGTTTGCCGCTATCCCGCCTGCAAAACGCAAAGCCATTACCTCGCACGACGCGTTCGGCTACTTTGCGGCGCACTATGGTGTGACCTTTCTCGCTCCGCAAGGCGTCAGCACAGAAGCAGAACCCAGCGCCAAACAGGTTGCCAAGCTGATTCAGCAGATCAAGCGCGAAAAAATCAGGGCGGTGTTTGTAGAAAATATGGGCAACCCAAAACTAATTGACCAACTCAGCAAAGACGCCGGCGCCACCCTGGGTGCCAGCCTGTATGCCGACGCGCTGTCCACAGCCGACAAACCTGGCACCACCTACCTGGAAATGATGCGCCACAACGTGCGCGAGCTGGTCGCGGGGATGGCGAAGAACTGAAGCCGTTGAAATCAGAAACTTGGAGATCTCTAGTAACGAAATAGTCGACCGCTATCCGCCTAATTGTTTGAACTTCTGTAGGGCGGGAACCGCGGCAATCCAGACCGGTCAGCAATCCCTTTTGCGGGTATTTGTAGCCTCACTTTCTCAATGCCCAGTGGCCTATCCGCCCAAGGTACAGCGCCTGCAGATGGGCTGCACAATAGCCCCATGCCCGCTGCACTGCCCCTGCGTCACTTTCTGCTGGCCCTGGCCGTGGTGGCGGTGTGGGGCACCAATTTTGTCGTCATCAAGCTGGCGCTGGGCCATTTGCCGCCGCTGTTGTTTGCAGCCTTGCGGTTCACGTTGGCGCTGTTTCCAGCCCTGCTGTTTCTCCCACGCCCCCGCGTAGGCTGGCGCAATCTGGCGCTGTATGGGGTGTGCATTGGCGTGGGTCAGTTCGGACTGTTGTACCTGTCAATGAATGGCCACATCTCGCCCGGCATTGCCTCGCTGGTGGTGCAGACGCAAGTGTTTTTCACCATCGGCTTGGCCATGCGCATCAACGGTGAGCGGGTGCAGCCGTTCCAGTGGGTGGCACTCGCGCTGGCCAGCGCCGGCATTGCCAACATCGGTCTGCACACCGATGGCACGACCACAGTGCTCGGGCTGTTGCTGGTGCTGGGTGCGGCACTGTCCTGGGCCGGCGGCAATATTGCAGCCAAGCAGGGCAAGCCCGACCACATGCTGGCCTATGTGGTCTGGTCCAGCGCCTTTGCGGTGCCGCCACTGCTGGCGCTCTCCTGGGTGTTTGAGGGAACGGATGCCATCGTCAACGGCGTGTTGCACGCGGACCCGATGACGTGGGCAGCGGTGGCATGGCAGTCCTGGGGCAATACGCTGTTTGGTTACGCGGCCTGGGGCTGGTTGCTGGCGCGCCACCCGGCCGCCACCATCACCCCCATGGCTCTGCTGGTGCCGGTGTTTGGCATGGGCGCTTCGACCTGGTGGCTGGGCGAACCACTGCCCGCCTGGAAGCTGGTAGCCGCTGCCCTGGTCATGGGCGGGTTGGCGATTAACCTGCTCTGGCCCACCCTGCGCAAGCGTTTGGTGGCAAGCGGCAAATAGCCGGAATTGCCCCGCTTATCGCCCTTTATTTCCTGCTTGGCCTTTTGGCCGCCTCCGGATACTTGGCATAGACCTTTATCTTCCGGGGGTGTGCCATGCAGATTGGCCAGCTAAACCATTTGAATTACCCGACCGCGGGCAACCAGACCAGCACAGGCGCCGTTGCGGGCGAGTCCGGCACGGCGGCAGGCACCTCTGCTAAATCCAGTGGCCGCAGCTCGGCTGCC
>CAKZJN010000278.1 GCA_936943465.1 uncultured Rhodoferax sp. | reverse complement strand
TGCGGCAAAGTGGAAGAGTTTTATGACCCGGAGATCGAGAAGCGCCAGCACGCGGTCGCCAAGGCCAAGGGCTTCACCATTACCGACCACGCCCTCAGCCTGTACGCCACCTGTAACCGCTCCGACTGCCCGAACCGCAGTCGTTGAGGGCTTCGCAGTTTTGCCGACGGGCCGCCCCTAGGCAAAACACGGCCCCCTTGGTGGGCAGGAAGCTACACGCAGTGAGCGACCGTGGGGGTCAACCGTTCGCCATCGCCTTGCGGTGGCGCTCAACAAATTCCTGGTAGGTATCGATACCGCGCAATTGCAGAATGGTGTTGCGGACAGCGGCTTCCACCAGCACCGCAATATTGCGGCCCGCCACCACCTGAATCACCACCTTGCGCACCGGCACACCGAGCACATCCTGGGTTAGCGGCTCATAAGGAATGCGCTCGTACTCGCGCTCCAGCGTCTCACGGCGCACCAGGTGCACGATCAGCTTGAGGCGCATTTTTCGGCGCACGGCGGTCTCGCCAAAAATGGCGCGAATGTCCAGCAACCCAATGCCACGCACTTCCAGCAGGTTTTGCAGCAACTCCGGGCAGCGCCCTTCAATGGTGGTTTGGTTAATCCGATACAGGTCAACTGCATCGTCAGCGACCAGCCCGTTGCCGCGAGAAATCAGTTCCAGACCAAGCTCGCTTTTGCCCAGCCCAGACTCACCGGTAATCAGCACGCCCAGGCCCAGAATGTCAATAAACACCCCGTGCATGGAGGTGCGGTCGGCGAAATGCTTGGACAGGTAGGCGCGCAGCACATCGATCACAAAGGCCGACGACTCATGGGTCGAGAACATTGGAATCTGCGCCCGCTCGCACATGGAAATCAGCGCCTGTGGAGCCACTTGCCCGTCCGCCAACACCAGCACCGGCGGCTCCAGCGTCACGATGCGCGATACCCGGCGTGCACAGTCTTCGGGCGCGGCATTGGTGATGTACGCCACTTCACGCTCGCCCAAAATTTGAACGCGGTAGGGGTGGATGTAGTTCAGGTAGCCGACCAGGTCAGCACCGGAACGGGCCGCCCGAATGGCCACTTCGTCAAACCTTCGCTCCGAAGCCCCCAAGCCAGCCACCCATTCCCAGCGCAGGGTCGAGCGGAACTCTTCAAACAGGACGTCGGCGCTGACTACGGTAGGTTTCAAGGTGCAGCGAGCCGGGGGAGGCGGGAATCAGGCGGCACGCGCAGACCGCCAGCCTGCAATCAATTCGTGCAGCACTAACGAGTCGGAGGTTTTGATCATTTGATCGCGCAAGGCCGCATCGCTAAGCAGTTCGGCGATCTCCGAGAGAATCTCGAGGTGCTTCTGGGTTGCCGCCTCGGGAACCAGCAGAAAAATCAACAAATGGACGGACTGATCATCCGGCGCATCAAAGCCGATTGGCTTGGCCAACTGAAACACAGCGGCGAGCGGCGCTTTCAGGCCCTTGATCCGGCCGTGCGGAATGGCCACGCCGTGACCCAGCCCGGTGGACCCGAGTCGCTCTCGCGAGAACAAACTATCGGTTACCAACGCGCGACTCAGACCGTGCTGATTCTCGAACAACAGCCCCGCCTCTTCGAAAGCGCGTTTCTTGCTGGTGACTTCCACTTGCGCTACGACTTGCGCTGGGGGCAGGATGCGGGAGAGTTGGTTCATGGTGCAGTGGCGTGATTATGCACATAAAAAAACCGCCCTGATAGGGCGGTCTTTTGGCACTTTTCCACCTTACATAAGGCGCTTAGGCGCCGCATGGTGATGGTCTTGAACACGGTCTTTGTGGCGCACCACCTGGCGATCGAGCTTGTCCACCAGATCATCGACTGCTGCATACAGATCCTGGTGCGAACTCTCGGCGAACATGTCGCTGCCCTTCACATGAATATTGCACTCCGCTCGTTGACGACGCTCCTTCTCCTTTTGCTTTTCCACCGTCAGTAGCACTTTGACATCCACAACTTGGTCAAAGTGACGCATGATGCGATCCAGTTTGGTCGTCACGTAGCTGCGCAGGGCCGGGGTAACTTCAAGGTGATGACCGCTGATCGTCAAATTCATAAATAGCCTCCAGTTGCTCTCAGGGTTGAAAAAGCGCATGCAGAACGCATACGCAGGGAAAATAGCCAGATCGTTTCGTTGAAATAACTATGCGCCCGAAATCTCGGGTTTGCAACCAGATTGATTGATGCGCCGCAACACGCTATGGGCTTTTCCTTTTGCCAGCGCTGTGCCCGCCCTTTAATCTCAAAATCCGACTCCAAACTACAAAGCATGGTTACACCCAACCCGAAATCCCCTCAAGGACCACCACCACCTTTGCATCGAAACGCCCAGTTGGCCAGCTACCTGCTGGCCATCGGCTTGTGCACGGCTGTACTGGTCTATGGCTTGCTGCCCGGTCTGCTGGCCATTTGCCTGGGCTTTTTGCTGACCTCGGGCCTGGCCCGATCCAACAGCGCCAAGGTGCCGGCTCTTTCGCCGTTCTGGGCAGCGGCCGTGGTGATTGTGTTGCCCATTGTGGGCATCGCCTTTTTGCTGATGAATGCCAAAGGCGTGGCTTTTGGCGCCGTCGCGCAATACCAGGCCTTGCTGCACCACCTGGCCGGAACTGTGCTGGAGATCCGGCACAAACTGCCGCCCGACCTGGCCGCGCACTTGCCCGATGAGTTGCTTTCGGCCCAGAGTTGGCTGGTCGAGTACCTGCAGTCACAGGCCCATGCACTAACCGGCTTTGGAACGGCCGGTTTGCGGGGCGGCCTGCTGGTCTATGTCGGCCTGGTGATTGGCGCGCTCATGGTTGGCACGCCACGCATGCCGACCACCGCCCCGCTGCGCAGTGCACTGCGCCAGCGCGGCAGCGATTTCATGAACGCATTCCGGCAAATCGTGGTGGCGCAGTTTTGGATTGCGGCCTTCAACGCAACCTGCACCGCCGCGTTTCTCTGGCTTGCCCTTCCGTTGGCCGGCGTGTCCATGCCGTACGCCACCACGCTGGTGGGGCTGACTTTTGTTGCAGGGTTGATTCCGATTGTGGGCAACCTGCTGTGCAACGGCGTGCTGACGGTAGCCGGCGTGGCGGTCTCGCCTGCAGTGGGATTGGCCTGCTTGCTGTTTCTGGTGGTGATTCACAAATTTGAATATGTGATCAACGCCAAGGTGGTAGGCAAGCGCACCAACACTTCGGCCTGGGAACTGTTGACCGTGATGTTCATTGGGGAGGCCATCTTTGGTGTTGCCGGTCTGGTCGCAGCGCCTCTTTACTACGCCTACGCCAAGCGCGAATTGCTCGATGCTGGGCTGATTTAGGCCTCGGTTAATTTTCAGTAAATCCGCACCAACCCCGGAACATCAGCCGGGTGGGCGGTGCGATAATTTGGCCAGATCAACTCTTGGAGAGTGCTCCTTGGAAAACTACCCCAGTCGGTAGCTTTCAACTCCCATCCGTGCAGCGGGGGTTGAAAGCAAGCCCCCACCCGCTTCGCATCGAACCAACCCCTCGGGAGTGAGCCATGCTCAACATATTCACACTCGCCAACGGACGCCTCTTCCAGGAAGAGATTGAGTCCTTGGAGGAGCTTTCCAAATTTCAGCCGATCTGGGTGGATTTGGAGTCGCCCACGCTGGAAGAAAAGCGCTGGATCAAACAATACTACGGGCTGTCCATTCCGGAAGATGCGATGGACGAGGACATCGAAGAGTCCGCGCGCTTTTACGCCGAAGACAACGGCGAAATCCATATCCGCAGCGACTTCTTGGTGGCCGATGACGATGAACCGCGTGCGGTGCGCGCCGCGTTTATCCTGAATCTGGTCAATGACGACCTGCGCAGCAAAGGCATTCTGTTTTCCATCCACGACGAAGACGTGCCGGTGTTCCGGCTTCTGCGCATGCGTGCGCGCCGCGCGCCGGGCCTGATTGAAGACGCCAAGGAAGTGCTGCTCAAGCTCTTCGACGCCGACGCCGAATACTCGGCGGACACGCTCGAAGGTATTTACGACGAACTGGAAAAAGTCAGCAAGAAGGTACTGGCCGGCAACGTGACCGATGCCATTGCCGGCGAGGCACTGGGCGCGATTGCGCGGCACGAGGACATGAGCGGCCGCATTCGCCGCAATGTCATGGACACCCGGCGCGCCGTCAGCTTCTTGATGCGCAGCAAGATGCTGAGTGCCGAGCAGTTTGATGATGCGCGCCAGATTTTGCGCGACATTGACTCGCTGGACAGCCACACCGCCTTCCTGTTCGACAAGATCAACTTCTTGATGGACGCCACGGTTGGTTTTATCAACATCAACCAGAACAAGATCATCAAGATCTTCTCGGTTGCCAGCGTGGCGCTATTGCCGCCGACCCTGGTGGCCAGTGTGTACGGCATGAACCTGAAGTTTCCGGAATTTGAATTCCTGGGCGGCCTCGCCTACCCGTACACCGTGAGCCTGATGGTGGCCAGTGCGCTGGTGCCGATGTGGTACTTCTACAAACGCGGCTGGCTGCGCTAGGCGGTAGTCAAACCGCCAGGGTGCGCAGCAATTCCGCCACGATGCGCTGCGCGTAAACGCTGGCCACTTCGCGCACGAACACCGGAAAATCCACATGGGCCGAATCGTCGGCCCGGTCGGAGATGGTGCGGACTGCTGCGAACGGCACACCGTAGTCGTGGCACACCTGGGCCACGGCAGCCCCTTCCATTTCGACGGCCAGGGCTTCATAGCCACGGCTTTGCAGGCCACTCACAATGGCGTGGGTTTCATCCGCCCCATTGACAAACCGGTCACCACTGGCAATCAGCCCCTGGTGCACCGTTGCAGGGCGTCCAGCGTGTTGCATCCCCTGTAAGCCCACCACCGCCGCAAACACCAGCGCCCGCGCCAGCGTTGCGTCGGCTTGGATCACCGATTGGCCGGTCAAGGGGATTTCATAGCGGGGAAACAGAGGGGAGGCGTCCATGTCGTGCTGCACGTAGCCGGTACCCACCACCACGTCGCCTACCTGCACGCGCCGACCGACTCCGCCCGCAACGCCGGTGAACACAATGGCACCCGCCTGAAAGTGTGCGATCAGTGCGGCGGTAGTCGTGGCGGCGGCCACCTTGCCGATGCGTGACAAGGCCAACACCACCGGCAAGCCCTGCAAAGTACCGGACCAGAACTCGCGCCCGGCATGCGTTTGGCGCTGCGCCCCATGCAATTGCTCTACCAGTCCGACCTGCTCTTCCGCCAAGGCACTCAATATCGCCAGGGGGCGCTCCACTGAGATCATTTGTCGCGCAACTCCCGTCGCAGCACCTTGCCAACCGGCGTCTTGGGCAACTCATCGCGGAATTCCACCACCTTGGGCTGCTTGTAGCCGGTGAGGTTTTCTTTGCAGTAGGCGCGTACATCTTCTTCGGTTAGCGCCTCGTCCTTGCGAACAATCACCAACTTCACCGCCTCGCCTGACTTGGCATCGGTGACACCCACGCAGGCGCATTCCATGACACCCGGCATCTGCCCGACCACGTCTTCGAGCTCATTGGGAAACACGTTGAAGCCGCTGACCAGAATCATGTCCTTCTTGCGATCCACGATCTTGAAAAATCCTCGCGCGTCCATCACACCGATATCGCCGGTCTTGAAATAGCCATCCGGCGTCATAACGCGCGCGGTTTCGTCGGGTCGCTGCCAGTAACCCGCCATGACTTGAGGCCCCTTGATTGCAATTTCGCCGGGCGCCCCCGGGGCCACTTCGTTGCCTTCGTCGTCCAGCAGTTTGACATCCGTGCTCGGCAACGGAACGCCAATGGTTGCCGTGAATTCCTGCGAGGTTGCCGGATTGCAAGTCACCGAAGGCGAGGTTTCGCTCAAGCCATAACCTTCGCAAATCGGGCAACCGGTCTTTTCAAGCCACAACTTGGCGACCGCACTTTGCACTGCGGTTCCGCCCCCGATAGAAATTTTGAGCTGACTCCAATCGACGGTATTGAAATCCGGATGCGAAGCCAATGCATTGAACAGCGTATTGACCGCCGGAAAGCTGTGCACCGTGTGTTTGGACAACTCTTTCAACACCGCCGGAATGTCCCGCGGGTTGGGGATCAGAATCAGTTTGCCGCCGGTGCGCATGGACAGCATCATGCCGACGGTGAATGCAAAGATATGGTACAGCGGCAAGGCGCAGACGCTGGTGGGTTGCTGACCTGCTGGCACCTTGGCCATTACCGGGGAATTCCAGGC
>CAKZJN010000277.1 GCA_936943465.1 uncultured Rhodoferax sp. | reverse complement strand
CGCCATTCGGCACTTTTGAGGGTGCGGATTTCCGCATCGCCGCCGTAGCTGATCAGCAGCGGTTGCAGCGGCATCAATATGGGACGGAAGCTGGAAGTCGGCCGTTTGGCACCCTTGGCCACCAGGGCAATACGCCCGTGGTTGCGGGTAAAAACCTCCAGAATCAGACTGGTTTCGCTCCAGTCGTAGCGGTGCAGCACAAAGGCCGGTTCGTCCGCAATGCGCTTACTCGTAGCCAAAACTGCGCACCCGCGCTTCATCGTCGGCCCAGCCCGAACGCACCTTGACCCACAGTTCCAGAAACACCTTGGCATCGGCCAGCTTTTCGAGCTCGACCCGGGTTTCCATGCCAATGCGCTTGATGCGCTCGCCCTTGTCGCCAATCACCATGGCCTTGTGGCCATCGCGCTCCACCACAATCGTCGCGGCAATGCGCAGCAAGCGCTTCTGCCCCTTCTTTTGCGGTGGCTCTTCTTCAAATTTGTCGATGACCACGGTGGAGGTGTAGGGCAACTCGTCGCCGGTCAGACGGAACAGCTTTTCACGCACCAGTTCGCTGGCCAGAAACTTCTCGCTGCGATCAGTCAACTCATCTTCGGCATACCACCAGGCCTGCTCGGGCAGGAAGCCTTCGCACAATGCCAGCAGCCGCTCCACGTCTTTGGGGTTCTTGGCCGACATCGGCATGAATTCGGTGAACGGGTGCTTGGCCTGCATGTCCTGCAGCCAGGGGGCGATATCGCCACGGCGGTGCACGTTGTCGAGCTTGTTCGCCACCAGAATCGTCGGGATGTCCTTGCCTAGCAGCGCGAGTACGCGGGCATCGGCCGGCGTGAAGCTGCCGGCTTCGACCACCAACAGAATCAGGTCCACATCGGACACCGCGCCCTGCACCGCCTTGTTCAGCGACTTGTTCAGGGCGTTGCCGTGGATGGTCTGAAAGCCGGGTGTATCGACAAACACAAACTGGGTCGCACCTTGCGTGCGCATGCCGGTGATGCGGTGGCGCGTGGTTTGCGCCTTGCGCGAAGTGATGCTGATTTTCTGGCCCACCAGCGCATTCAGCAGCGTGGATTTGCCCACATTGGGTTTACCCACGATGGCCACCAGACCACAGCGTTGACCAGCGCCTTCGGCGCCCGGCTCCGCCATTTTTGGCGTGCTCTTGAGCAGCCCCTGCAGCATGGCCTCCAGGTCGGGCTGCACCTCGGCGCGGGGCTGGGTCACTTTGGCCGCGGGTTTGGCAGTGGGCTTGGCAACAGACTTAGCCGGGGCCTTGGTGGCGGCCTTGTCTGGTGCCTTGCCAGTTGCCTTGGGAACTGGTTTGCCCGACTTGGACCCCTGCTTGCCGGTGCCCGCATCTTTGAGCGCCTGCGCCAGCGCGTCGGCTACTTTCTCAGCCTTGGTCTTGGTTTTGAATACCGCTTGGGGCGGGGACTTTTTTGGAGCGGTCATGTTAGGTTTTTGGTTTGAAGTGTTTGCAACATGGCTGCGGCTGCAGCCTGCTCCCCGGCCCGGCGCGAACCGCCGATGCCGCGTTCTGTCAGGTGGAGTTCGGCAATTTCGCACTCCACGTCAAAGGTCTGCTTGTGCGCTGCGCCCAGCGTTGCCACCACCTTGTACAGCGGCAGCTTCATTTTGCGACCCTGCAGCCACTCCTGCAGCGCGGTCTTGGCGTCTTTGCCAATGGCGTCCATCTGCGGATTGATCTCAACCGCCTCGAACAGACGGTGCACCAGCTCCTGAGCCCGTGCAAAGCCCGCATCCAGATAGACCGCGCCAATCAACGCCTCCAGCGCATCCGCCAGAATGGACGGACGCTTTTGGCCACCCGAGCGGACTTCGCCCTCACCCAGGCGCAGCAATTCCGGCAGCCCCAATCCAACGGCGATTTGGTGCAGCGTGTCCTGCTTGACCAGATTGGCCCGAACCCGCGACAGGTCGCCCTCGGGCAGATTGCTCAGTCGTGTGTACAGCAACCCGGAAATGGCCAGCCCCAGCACCGAGTCGCCCAGAAACTCCAGCCGCTCGTAATGATCGGAGGAAAAACTGCGATGGGTCAGTGCGCGTGCGAGTAGCGCGGGATTGGAAAACTCATGTTGCAAACGCCGTTGCAACTCCTGCAGACGATCTGCCACCTTAGTTGGTTTGACCTTGGTATTTCAGCGTCAGGTAGGCCGGCCCCACGAGGTGAATTTCACGCTCATAGCTGTAGCCCACCACGACCTTGTCACCCTGCTTGCTGATGTCGAGGTCCTTGCTGGTAATCGACTTGATGTCGTCAATAGCAGAGGCTTTGTCGAAAATGGTGCGGATTTCTGCCGGCGTCTGGCCTTCCTTTGCCGCCTTTTGCGCGGCCTTCTGGACTGCCATGAACTCTAAGGCTGTCGGAAACACCTGCGCTGCAACCACGCCCGCCATGGCGAGCACGGCAGACACAAACAACAAACCGATGAAGGTAATGCCCCGTTGCTTGGACTTGGATGGAACAGCCATTTATTTTCTCCGCTCACTTCAATTGAAGAACCCGATGCGCTTGATATTGCCAAAGTTCATCCAGACGAATATGGCCTTGCCAACGATATTGCGTTCCGGCACAAACCCCCAATAGCGCGAATCCATGGAATTATCGCGATTGTCGCCCATCATGAAATAGTGTCCTTCGGGCACCTTGCAGGTAACCCCCTCTACCGTGTAGTGGCAGCCCTCGTAGCCGGGAAACTTGTCGGCTCCAGGCACATAAGCCGGTCGGTCGGCATCATTGAGCAGGCGGTGCTTCACATCGCCGAGCACTTCTTCGTACTGTTTGAAGTAGCGCATGGAATCTTCATCGAAAAACTCAGGCACCACCGTCGTTGCTTGCACCACGCCATTGATGGTCAGACGCTTGTTGAGATAGGCCACCGTGTCGCCCGGCACGCCGACCACGCGCTTGATGTAGTCCAGGCTTGGCTTGGGCGGGTAGCGAAACACCATGACATCGCCGCGCTGGGGTTTGTTGCCTTCGGTGATCTTGGTATTGAGCACCGGCAGGCGCAGGCCGTAAGTGAACTTGTTCACCAGGATCAGGTCGCCCACCAACAGCGTCGGAATCATCGAACCCGAGGGAATCTTGAATGGCTCGAACAGGAAGGAGCGCAGCAGGAACACCGTGATGATCACGGGGAAGAGCCCGGCCGTCCAATCCAGCCACCAGGGCTGCATGTACAACTTGACCTTGGCCTCTGCGATATCACCATCGACCTGGGCAATGCCCATCTTGGCGAGGTCTGCCCGGCGTTGCGTGTCGTTGGCTTCCAGGGCGGCCACTGCCGATTTGCGCTGGGGCAAAAAGTAAAACTGCTCAGCCAGCCAGTAAATGCCGGTAACCAAAGATGCCAGGAACAGCAGCAGGGCAAAGTTGCCTTCTACAAAACCGAGGTACCAGGAACCGGCATACACAACGAAGGCGCCCAGAACGGCGGCGGTCAGTGCTTGCATCAATCTTCCACCTGCAAAATGGCCAGGAAGGCTTCCTGGGGAACTTCAACCGAGCCAATTTGTTTCATGCGCTTTTTGCCTGCCTTTTGTTTTTCGAGGAGCTTCTTCTTGCGCGAAATATCGCCACCGTAGCACTTGGCCAGCACGTTCTTGCGCAAGGCTTTGATTGTCTCACGCGCAATGATGTTGGCCCCGATGGCCGCCTGGATGGCGACGTCATACATCTGGCGTGAAATGATCTCGCGCATCTTGCCCACCACGGCGCGGCCGCGGTACTGTGACTGCGAACGGTGCACGATGATGGACAGTGCATCGACCTTGTCGCCGTTCAGCAAAATGTCGACCTTGACCACGTCCGACGCACGGTATTCCTTGAACTCGTAATCCATGGACGCATAGCCCCGGCTGACCGACTTGAGCTTGTCAAAGAAGTCCAGCACGATTTCGCCCAAGGGCATGTCGTAGGTCAGCACGACCTGACGGCCCTTGTAGGCCATGTTCATCTGCACGCCGCGCTTCTGGTTGGCCAGTGTCATCACCACGCCCACATATTCCTGCGGCATGTAAAGGTGCACCGTGACGATGGGCTCGCGAATTTCGGCGGTCTTGCCCACATCGGGCATCTTGGACGGGTTTTCCACCATCATCACTTCGCCGTCGCTCTTCATCACCTGGTAGACCACGCTGGGCGCCGTGGTGATCAGGTCCTGATCGAACTCACGCTCCAGTCGCTCCTGCACGATTTCCATGTGCAGCAAACCCAGGAAGCCACAGCGGAATCCAAAGCCCAACGCCTGAGAAACTTCCGGCTCGTAGTGCAGCGATGCGTCGTTGAGCTTGAGCTTTTCCAGAGCGTCGCGCAGCGAGTCGTACTCACTGGCTTCGGTCGGATACAAACCGGCAAACACCTGCGGCTGAATTTCCTTGAAGCCCGGCAGCGGTTCGGTCGCAGTAAACGATGCGCCACCGGTTCCACCTTTGATCAGGGTGACCGTGTCACCCACCTTGGCCGCCTGCAACTCCTTGATGCCGGCAATGATGTACCCCACCTCGCCCGCTTCCAGCGACTCTCGCGGCTGATTGGCTGGCGTAAACACACCGAGGTTGTCGGCGTTGTAGGTGGCACCCGACGCCATCATCTTGATGCGCTCACCTTTGGCCAGGCGACCGTCCACCACACGCACCAACATCACCACACCGACATAGCTGTCAAACCAGCTATCGATGATCATGGCGCGCAATGCAGCATCGGGGTTGCCCTTGGGTGCGGGAATCTTGGCAACGATGGCTTCAAGAATCTCGTCCACGCCCATGCCACTCTTGGCCGAGCAAGGAATCGCTTCGCTGGCATCAATGCCAATCACATCTTCGATCTCGGTCTTGGCGGCCTCGGGATCGGCCTGCGGCAAATCCATCTTGTTGAGCACGGGCACCACCTCAACACCCAGGTCGAGTGCGGTGTAGCAGTTCGCCACCGTCTGTGCTTCCACACCCTGGCTCGCATCGACCACCAGCAGTGCGCCTTCGCATGCCGACAACGAACGACTCACTTCATAAGAGAAGTCCACATGCCCGGGGGTGTCGATCAAATTGAGGTTGTAGACCTTGCCATCACGTGCCTTGTATTTAAGCGCTGCGGTTTGCGCCTTGATGGTTATCCCACGCTCTTTTTCGATGTCCATCGAATCGAGAACCTGGGCTTCCATCTGGCGATCTTCAAGACCTCCGCAACGCTGAATCAACCGATCCGCAAGCGTGGATTTGCCGTGATCAATGTGCGCAATGATCGAAAAATTTCTGATGTGATTCATCAAGGGAGAGCTTCAAGTGATTGAATTAAAACGGTCAGGCAAGAAAAAAGGGCGCGTCCGGTTTGGACGCGCCCTGAACCAACAATCTTTTGGCAACTGCGAAAGTTGGAACTTCATTGTAGGCAAAAAGTGCGAAATTCACAGCCAAAATATTTGTACGAAAACAGAGTTGCGAGTCCACAACAAAAAACTTATTCACAGTTTGTCAACAATTTGACCACCCACCTCAAGGACAACATGTGCGTGAACTGTGGATCGCCTGTGGGATGATTCAAAACATCCCATATCATGGACTTTTGCGCTGGCTTTATAGCCAAACAAACCTAGCAAGTGGCTCCATTCTACCAAAAATGGACTAACCACCCAGGCAAGTTAGTGGTTGCCTACTTGAATCAACCAAGGTCGAAAATAAGAAAAATCTGCCGCAAGGTGGGAAAAAAACAACCCCATACCCTGCTGCGGCATGGGGTTGTCACGATCCGCCAACCCTTATTTGCTTGCTTTCAGGATGGCGTATTGGGTCCATTCACCGCGCCGGAACAGCACGCTTAGAGCCTTGGACTTGTCGACCTTGGCGATCACGGCCTCCAGTTCCTTGACCGTTGCCACCTCCACATTACCTGCTGCCAGAATCACATCGCCCTCGCGAAGACCGGCGCGCGCAGCGGCTTCGGTGGCGGTCTCAACCCGCACGCCGCCCTTAATGCCCAGCTCTTTCTTTTGCGCATCGGTCAGGTCTGCAACGGTCAATCCAAAGACCTGAAGTGCGCTGCTGGCCTTGGGCTTCTCTTCTTTGGCTTGCGCCTTGGCAACCGGCTTGTCGGACTCCACTTCACCGACCACAACGGTCAGTTCGCGCGTGCTGCCACGGCGGAACACGGTCACGGTGCTTTTGCTGCCCGGCTTGGTTGCACCCACGATGCGCGGCAGGTCACTCGACTTTTC
>CAKZJN010000276.1 GCA_936943465.1 uncultured Rhodoferax sp. | reverse complement strand
TTGGTGGTGGTGTTTCTGCGCGGTGCCTACGATGGTTTGTCGGCGCTGGTTCCGTACAGCGACAACCAGTATGCGGTGCTGCGCCCGTCGATTGCCATTGCGGCACCCGATGGGACGGCGCAAACGGCGCTGCGTCTGGACGACACCTTTGCCCTGCACCCGGCGTTGGCACCCTTGCACCCTTTGTGGCAACAAGGCGTGCTGGCGGCCATTCCGGCGGCCGGTTCACCCGACCCCACGCGCTCCCACTTTGATGCGCAGCACAACTGGGAAATTGGCCTGCCCGGCCACAGCGGCGCGCGCAGTGGCTGGCTCAACACATTGGCAGAGATGCGTGCCGATAACGCATCACGCTCGGTAGCCTTGGGCGTGGGCGAGGCCAACCCGCAAATTCTGAGTGGCGCAGCCCCGGTGCAACTGGTCCCGCGAGGCAAGTCGGCCACCAAGCAAGGCGCGTTGGGTGACCAGCGCACGCGCGATGCGGTGATGAAGTTGTATGCGGGTCAGGACAGCCTGTCGCAGGCCTTCCGCGCAGGGGCACAAAGCCGCATGGAAACAGCGCAAATTCTGAGCGCTGAAATGGCCGACCCTGCCATGGTTGGACGAGAAATGGCAGCGGCCAACAACGGCGCAGGTTCCGCCCAAGGCTTGCTGCTGGACGCGCAGCACCTGGGCACGCTGATGCGCCAGGACCGCCGCCTGCGCCTGGGCTTTTTGTCGGCCGGCGGCTGGGACACGCACGCCAACCAGGGCGCAGTCACCGGCGCGCTGGCCAATAACCTGGGCAATCTGGCCGCTGCCATGGTGCAGTTGCGCCGGGATTTTTCACAACCCAACGATGTGGTGGTGGTCTGCAGCGAGTTCGGCCGCACCAGCGCCGAGAACGGCACGCGCGGCACCGACCACGGCCACGGCAACGCGCTGTGGCTGATGGGCAACCGCATTCAGGGTGGCCGCTGGCACGGGCAATGGAGCGGGCTGGCGCAAGGCAACCTGCATGAAGCACGCGACCTGCCGGTACACCACGATTTCCGCGCCGTGTTCGCCCAGGTTCTGCGTGCCACGCAGGGTGCCAGCAACGCAGAAATTGAACGTCTGTTTCCCGGCTTAGCCTGGGACGCCGCGCTGGACAACCTGATTCGCGCATAACCCGCCTGCGGCAGGCCGCACCCGGCTGCCGCTACCATCGCTCACGCATTACCCTGCAAGGACCGCGCAGCATGACCGACCACGCCTCTCCCGCCAGCTCTCACTCAAGCCCGGAACAGCATCACATCCCGTCACGCTGGGAGGCCACGGTACAGCAGACGCGGCGCGTGTGGGCCCTGTCCAAGCCCTACTTTGCGTCTGAGGACAAGTGGAAGGCGCGAGGGTTACTTGCGGCCATCATCGTGCTGAACCTGGCGCTGGTGTACATGAACGTGCTGTTCAATGACTGGAACCGGCTGTTCTACGACGCGCTGCAAGAAAAAAATGCGGAGGTATTCTGGGAGCAACTGGGCCGCTTCAGCTACCTGGCCTTCGCCTTCATCGTGATTGCGGTTTACAAGTTTTATCTGACGCAACTGCTCGAAATTCGCTGGCGCGCCTGGATGACCACGCACTACCTGCAGCGCTGGTTGAGCAACCAGGCCTTTTACCGTTTTGAGTTGGCACGCTACAGCGCAGGTAGCGCCGAGGGCAAAGCATCAAACAGCCCGGACAACCCGGATCAGCGTATCCAGGACGACATCGGCCTGTTCACCGGGCAGACTTTGTCGCTGAGCATGGGCTTGCTGAATTCGGCGGTCACGCTGGTGAGTTTTGTCGGCATTTTGTGGACGCTCTCGGGCGGCTTTAGCTTCCAGTGGGCAGGCAGCGAGTACGTGATTCCGGGCTTTATGGTCTGGATGGCGCTGGTCTACAGCCTGGCCGGCAGCGTGATTACCCACATCATCGGACGGCCCCAGATCGCTCTCAATTTTCAGCAACAACAGGTGGAAGCCGACTTCCGCCACCGCTTGGTGCGGGTGCGCGAGTACAGCGAGTCGATTGCACTCGACCGTGGTGAGGCGGTGGAACAGGCCCAACTGGAAAAGCGCTTCGGGCGTGTGTTGTCCAACTTCCTGGCGCTGATTGGTGCGCAAAAGCGGCTGATCTGGTTCACCAGCTTTTTTGGTCAGGCGGCCATGATCTTCCCGTTTCTGGTGGCGGCACCCCGCTACTTCAGTGGAGCCATTCAGTTGGGCGAGGTGATGCAGATATCAAGCGCCTTCGGACAAGTGCAGGGCGCGATGAGTTGGTTTGTAGATAGCTACAACAGCCTGGCGTCCTGGCGCGCCACCACCGACCGGCTGACCAGTTTTGAAGCCTCGTTCCAGACGCTCAATCCGGTGCCGCAGGGTGGCGTGGCGGCAGCAGATGTGGCGGTGCAAAGCGGAGACCTGAGCGTTTCGCTTCCCACCGGCGCGGTGTTGGTGGCAAACACCGCGCTGCAGGCCGGTGCCGGCGATCGCATTTTGCTAACCGGGCCTTCGGGCAGTGGCAAATCGACGCTGTTTCGGGCGCTGGCCGGCATCTGGCCCTTTGCCAAAGGGACGGTGGAGCGCAGCCCGGACACCCTGTTTTTGCCGCAGCGCCCCTACATTCCCGATGGCCCCTTGCGTGACGCGCTTGCCTACCCGGAACCGGCCGCGACCTACCCGGATACCGCCTTGCAACAGGCTCTGAACGACGCGATGCTGCCGCAATTGGCAACCCAACTGGACCGCACCGATGCCTGGAGTCAGAAACTTTCGGGCGGTGAAATGCAACGCCTGGCCTTTGCCCGGGTGCTGCTGAAAAAGCCGCGCTGGGTGTTTGCCGATGAAGCCACCAGCGCGCTGGACCCGGCCAATGAAACCGCGCTGTACACCCGCCTCACGGCCCTGGTGGCCGAGCGCAACGGTGCACTGGTGTCGATTGCCCACCGCACCGGCGTGGCCGCGTTTCACCAGCGCCGCTGGGTGCTGGAGCCTCAGGCCGCGGGCAGCGAGGCTTTGTTCAAGCTGTCGGAAAAACCGGCATAGCCCTTGGCGCGCAGCACGCAGGCCGGGCATTCGCCACAGCCGTAACCCCAGGCATGGCGGTGGCTGCGGTCACCCAGATAGCAGGTGTGGGTGTGCTCCACGATCAGGTCCACCAGCGCCTGCCCGCCCTGCGCCACGCCCGATTGCTGGCCCAGCGTGCGCGCCAGTTCCCAGGTTGCGGCCTTGTCGATCCACATCAGCGGGGTTTCGATCAGAAAGCGCTGGTCCATGCCCAATGACAAGGCCAGTTGCATGGCCTTCATGGTGTCGTCACGGCAGTCGGGGTAACCGGAGTAATCGGTCTCGCATACGCCGGTCACGATCACCTGCAAGCCACGCCGGTAGGCCAGCGCCGCCGCCAGCGTCAGAAACAACAGGTTGCGCCCCGGCACAAAAGTGTTGGGCAGGCCGCTGGCTTCCATCTTGAAAGCCATATCGCGCGTCAGCGAGGTCTCGCTCACATGGCCCAGCACCGACAGGTCAAGCAAATGGTCCTCACCCAGTTTGGGGGCCCAGGTGGGGAACCCACTGCGGATTTCCCGCAACACATTCAGGCGGGCATCGAGCTCCACGTGGTGGCGCTGGCCATAGTCAAAAGCCACCGTCTCCACCCGCTCATAGCGCGCCAGAGCGTGTGCCAGACAAGTGGTCGAATCCTGACCACCGGAAAAAAGGACAAGGGCAGAAGTGTGCATCGCGCGATGGTAGAGCAAGAAGACCGCACAACCGGAGCGACGCGGGGGCTAAAGCCAGCGCCGGGCCGCCCCAAGCTGGCTTGCACCCCCTCGGGGGGCAGAGAGCCACACGCAGTGGGCGAACGTGGGGGCTAGGTTTCGCCGCCGGGCCGCCCCAAGGCGAAATGCGCCCCCTCTGGGGGCAGCGACCCACACAAAGTGTGGGGAGCTTGGGGGTTATATTTTCTCGTTTTTCTTGACCTTAGACGGCTGGTACACCAGCGTCTGCTTGGTCAATTCACCGGGAATCTGGGTCGGCTCGGTGGGGGTGGTGCGCGTCAGCGTGTTGCTGACCTGTTCCACCGTCACCGCGCTGGCACTCGCGTTCCACATAGATTTCAGGTGGTCCAGCAGAACCTGCGAAATCGGCTTGGGCGGTGGAAGTTCGGTCTTTTCAGGGGCCGGCTTATGCAAAGTCCAATCGCGCGGCGACGCTTGCGCAGAGGCATTGCGCTTGACCGGATCCGGCACGCTGGTGTACGTCGTCTCCCCCTCGGTGGGCGGTTTCAGTTCTGACTTGGCATGCAGAGCCGGGTTCACATGGTTCACCACACCCGGTGTGGGCTCCAGTGGAGGGCTTTGCTCTACGCCCGGGTTGACCGGCGCGACCGGAATGACGACACCGGCCTTGGACAATGCCGCATCCACAGCCGTAGGCCGTAGAGCAGTGGATCGTTCAATGGATGGTAGCGACACGTTAGTACGGGCTCGAGGCCCCTCCGGTTACTTTTGGTTGTTGACGTACGTTTCATAACGGCACATTTAGGGGGTAATTTAGGCCTATTTTTAAAAATCTTTAAAAAAAGTGGGCACCGGAGAGGTTTTTGCCCTAAATGCACCAACACGGTGCACTGCCGGCCCTACAGGGCTTTGCGAACCCAGGCGCCGTTGAACAGATACGGCAAGCTGGGCCCCCGGCCTTCCGCCACGCCCCCCTTAGCTTCCACACTAATCGCCAACCGCTCCACCTGGGTTAGCGCTTGCTCACTGGCTTTCACTTGTGGCGTCACGATTCCACGCTGCAAGATGCCCAACGAACGCGGGCTGCCCGTCGCTGAGAGCGCCCACAGTTGCAGGGTATCTTCACGCCCCTCGACCACGGCGTTGAGTCGCTGCAACTGCAAAGATTCGGCGCCGGCGTTCCAGGTGACCAGCATGGCGGGGGCGCCTTTGTCATCGAGCAGCACCGCCACACTTTGCAACTGTGCGGTCTTTTGCAGTTTTTGCTGCAGGTCGTGAACCTGCGCGACAAACTGCTCGTACATGCTGGCACCGGCGGCACCGGCAATGGCCATGACGACCAGCAGAAAGTAGGTGGCGGCGCGCCAGGTCGTGCTGACGCCGGTAGAAGATGGGTTTGTAGACATGCCGGCATTGTGACAGTGCCCGACCAAGCCTAGGGTTAACCCACACTACACTGGCACCCATCCCCCCGCATTCACCATGGCCGCCCCCCTTCCACCCAACAACGCCCCACCCACCCGGATGCTGGCCGGCATTGGTCTGCTGGTTGCCGCGGTGGCCTGTTTTGCGGTGCTGGACACCACCACCAAACGGGTGACGGCCGAAGTGCCTTTGCTGATGGCGGTCTGGGCGCGCTACTTCTTTCAGGCGGTTCTTACCAGTGCCTGGGTGTTGCCCCGCCAAGGCCTGTCGGTCCTGAACACCGCCCATGTGGCGCAACAGATCGTGCGCGGCCTGCTGATGATCATGGTGACCCTGCTGGCCTTTGCCAGCCTGAATGTGCTGCCGGTCGGCGAGTTCACCGCGATTGTGATGACCACGCCGCTGCTCGTTACCTTGCTGGCGGCGCGTCTGCTGGGTGAACATGTGTCGGGCTTGCGTATCGCGCTGGTGGCCGGTGGTTTTGCAGGGGTCGCCATGATCGTGCGGCCCAGCGGCGAGGGCATGGGTTGGTACCTGCTGCTACCGCTGCTTTTGGTACTGGCAAACACCGGCTTCCAGTTGATGACCAGCAAACTGGCCCGCACCGAGGCGACCATGACCACCCAGTTCTACACCAGTTGGGTGGGCGCCATTCTGACCAGCATTCCCATGGTCTGGTTCTGGGTTCCGGTAACGAACCTGTACCTTTGGGCGGGCCTGATTCTGATGGGCACCGCCGGTACGGTGGGGCACGTGCTGATGATCAAGTCCTTTGAGCGCGCACCAGCGGCCACGCTGATGCCCTATATGTATATGCAGATCGGTTTTGCGATGCTGGGCGGATGGATCATGTTTGACCACATTCCGGATCACTTCTCGTTGATTGGCATCGGTTTGATTGCGCTGTGTGGCACTGCTGGTGGCTTGCTGACGTTGGTTGAGGCACGGATGCGACAGGCGGGTCGTTAGTCTGTTTTTCTCCGGCGTGTGCGGAGGCGGGGGGGGGGCAACAGTTTTGGGGGGGGGACCCCCCCCCCACACCCGGGGGCGAAGGTTCAGCGCCAAACCCCGG
>CAKZJN010000275.1 GCA_936943465.1 uncultured Rhodoferax sp. | reverse complement strand
GTCGCGCGTCACCGACATGTGGAAGTTGGCCTTGCGTTGCAGCAGCGGCAGGTCCACCACGCCGAGCTTGCGGATGGCTTCGGTGTCATAGGGGTCGGTAATGCCGGCCTTGACCATGGCGTTGCAGGTGGCCTCAA
The DNA here is from genome assembly GCA_936943465.1 of uncultured Rhodoferax sp. GTDB lineage: Bacteria > Pseudomonadota > Gammaproteobacteria > Burkholderiales > Burkholderiaceae_C > Allorhodoferax. The sequence continues at coordinate 1,374 of CAKZJN010000275.1, read as the reverse complement.
TCGTGCGGCCCACGCCGGTTTCGCCCACAAACAGGTGGTGCGCCTCTTCGGTCAGCATGAAACGGCAGCTCCGGCTCAAGGGGTCAAAGCCACTTTCGGCCAGCGCGGCGAGTTGCATCTTGCCGTCGCGGTCAGTGAAGTAGGTGAACATGAAGAACGACAGCCAGTCGGGCGTGAGTTCGTTGAAGGCACCCAGAATGCGCGGGTTGTCCTGCTGGCCGCTGCGGCGCTCCAGCAGAGCTTGCGCCTCTTCGCGGCCATCCTTGCCAAAGTATTTCACCAGCAGGTAGACCATGGCCCAGAGGTGGCGGCCTTCTTCCACGTTCACCTGGAACAGGTTGCGCATGTCGTACAGGCTGGGGGCGGTTTTGCCCAGGTAGCGCTGTTGCTCCACCGACGCGGGTTCGGTGTCGCCCTGCACCACGATCAGGCGCTTGAGCAGCGAGCGGTATTCGCCCGGCACTTCCTGCCAGGCCGGCTCGCCCTTGTGCTTGCCAAAGGGAATGGTGCGGCCTTCGACCTGCGAGGCCAACAAAATGCCCCAGCGGTAGTCGGGCATCTTCACGTAGCCAAACTTGGCCCAGCCGGCCGGGTCCACCCCCACGGCGGTGCGCAGGTAGACATCGGCGTTCTGGAAGCCGTCGGGCCCCATGTCTTTCCACCAGTCAATGTAGTTGGGGTGCCAGCTCTCCAGCGCGCGCAGCAACTGGCGGTCGGAGGACAGGCCGACATTGTTGGGAATGGAGTCGTCGTAGCTGACCTCCACAAACTTGTCGTTGTCGATGGATTCGCGGTCTTCTACAAGGGTATCGGTTTGGCTCACGGGTCTGCTCCTCGTTTTGGGTTGTGTGTAAATGCAATTTAATGCATATCGATTGCTCGAAGATGGCACTATGCTGCAGTTATTGAGCGAGGAGTTTGCGTTTTGTCAATAAAATAAGAAGTGGAGTGCTTGTTTTGCAGGGCTAAGCTTCAGTAGGCGATGGGCTGGCTGTACTGCGGCAGGGCGTGCCAGGCCCAGTAGGTATCCACCAGGCGGCGGGTGATCGGGCCGGGCTGGCCGCTGCCCACCGGGCGCCCGTCGATCTGGCTCGCCGGCAGCACGCCACCGCCCGAGGTGGTGATGAACACCTCATCGGCGGAGCGCAACTCGTCCGCAGGAACCGGGCGCACCTGCACTTCCAGGCCCAGGGCTTGCGCCATTTCCAGCGCGGTGCGGCGCGAAATGCCCTCCAGCATGCCCCGGTCGGGCGTGATGACCGCGCCGCCCCGCACACAAAACACATTGAAGCCCGGCCCCTCCACCACATGGCCTTGTGCATCCACCAGCAGCACGCTGTCGGCGCCGTCGTCCAGCGCGCCGAGCAGGCCCAT
>CAKZJN010000274.1 GCA_936943465.1 uncultured Rhodoferax sp. | reverse complement strand
ACGATGAGCCCGAGCAAGGCAGCAACCGCCGGTTCCATACTCGACATCACACCAAAGGCCTCTTTGGGCAGACGTTTCAGGGCCACCATTTCCAGTGAAATCGGGATGGCACTCGACACCGCCGCCACCCCGACGCCGTACAACAACAAGCTGGGATCCAACAAGGCGGTGCCGGCATGCCACACGCCGATGGGCACCACCGCGCAGGCGGCCACCGTCAGGCCCAGTGCCACCGACTGCCCGGCGTGCAAATGCCCCACCCGCTTGCCAAATACGATGTAGGCACCCCAGCACACTGCAGCGCCCAGCGCAAACAGCACACCGGTCGGGTCCAGCGGCGCGGTGCCAGGGTCAATCGGCAGCAGCATCGCCAGTCCCACAATGGCCAGCAGCAGCCAGACAAAGTCAATGCGCCGGCGCGACGAGAGCAGCGCCACGGTTAACGGCCCGGTGAATTCAATCGCCACCGCCAGCCCGAAGGGAATACTGCGCAGGGACATATAGAACATCAGGTTCATAAAGCCGAGGGCTACACCGTAGCGCAGGATGGACTTTGCATCCACGCGCGACAGCGGCCAGCGCCAGGGCCGCCAGATGAGCATCAGCAACATGGCCGAAAAGCCCACGCGCAAGGCGGTGGTACCCAAGGAACCAATCACAGGGAACAGTTGCTTGGCAAACGAGGTGCCAATGCCCAGCGCCACCACCGAACCCAGCACCGCAAGCAGCGGCAGTACGCGCTCAAACCGCCCCCGCATCAGCCGAACTGGTAAGAGCCCATGGCCACGTTCAAGACCTGGTCCACAAAAATACGCGCACCCCGGTCGGTACCAGCGGCTCCCGCCACCACCATCAGCGGAATCAGATGGTCTTCGCGCGGATGCGCCAGCCGCGCATGGGGCGCGCTCTGCCAGGACAGCAGCAACTGGTTGCGCACATGGACCTCGGACTGGGTCACGGCATCGTTGAGGTAACGCTCAAAGGCTGCCGCAATCGGGGTGCTGGCCGGGTTACCAAAGCCGCGCATGTTGTGGTACGTCAAGCCACTGCCCAGAATCAGCACGCCCTCGTCACGCAGCGGTTGCAGCAACTGGCCCACGCGCAGGTGCTCGGCCGGGTCGTAGCCCGATTTCATGGACAGCAGCACGATGGGCATATCGGCCTGCGGGTACATCAGGCCCAGCGGCACAAAGGTGCCGTGGTCATAGCCGCGCGCCGGATCGGACGCACAGGGCACGCCGCCGGACGCCAGCAACTCGGTCACGCGCGCTGCCAGCGCCGGCGAGCCGGGTGCCGGGTACTGCAGGTGGTAGGTGTGATCCGGGAAACCGTAGTAGTCGTAGTCCATCGGCGGCTGTTCGGCAGTGGACACGCTGAACTGCGGAGCCTCCCAGTGGCCGGTGATCACCAGCACAGCTTTCGGCCGTGCCGG
>CAKZJN010000273.1 GCA_936943465.1 uncultured Rhodoferax sp. | reverse complement strand
GAATGGTTCCCCTCGCTGTCTACCGTTTACAAGGACATGCCGTTTGCCGAGCGCGTCTACCAAACCACGCTGCCCGCCATTACCCTGACCCTGCTGGTTGCAGCCCATATGTTGCGCATGACGCGCAGCTCGGTGCTGTCGGTCATGTCCACGCCCTACATTGAGATGGCCTTTCTCAAAGGCGCCAAACGCCGCCGCGTCATCGTGCGCCATGCGCTACCCAATGCCGCAGCCCCCATCATTACCGTGGTGGCGCTGAACCTCGCGTACCTGGTGGTGGGTGTGGTGGTGATTGAGGCGGTGTTTGTGTATCCGGGCCTCGGCCAACTGATGGTGGACGCTGTGTCCAAACGCGATGTGCCGGTGATTCAGGCCTGCGGTCTGGTGTTTGCCATGGTCTTCGTTTCCCTCAACACCCTGGCCGATGTGCTGGTGATTCTGGTCAACCCCCGGTTGCGCCACAAACGCTAAGGCGAAAGGATCCACCCATGAAAATTCTTGGACACAAACCCACCCTGTCGGCCTGGTTTGGCCTGACCGTGATGGCGATCTTTATCTTTGTATCCGTGTTCACACCTTGGCTGGCGCCCTATGGCCAGTCGCAAAACGTGGGCGGCACCTGGGATGAGCCCTCCATGGCGATGCTGATGGGTGGCGACCAGATTGGCCGCGACATGCTGACCCGCATCATGTACGGCTCGCGCATGACGATTGGCGTGGCACTGGCGATCACCGTGCTGTCGTTCCTGATCGGTATCGTACTGGGTTTTGTCAGCGCCGTGCTGGGCGGCTGGGTCGACGTGTTCTTCACCCGTCTGGTGGACGTGATGCTGTCCATTCCCGGACTGATTTTTGCGCTGATTATTCTGGGCGTTTTTGGCTCCAGCATTCCGGTGCTGATCCTGACCATTGCGGTGCTCGATAGCACCCGCGTATTTCGGCTGGCACGTGCCCTCGGCATGAACCTGACTGTCATGGAATATGTGGAAGCGGCGCGCCTGCGCGGTGAAGGCCTGTGGTGGGTGATTCGCCGCGAAATTCTGCCCAACGCCTGGGCCCCGCTGATTTCCGAATTCGGCCTGCGCTTTTGCTTCAACTTCCTGTTTATTGCCGGCCTGTCTTTCCTGGGCCTGGGCATTCAGCCACCCTACGCCGACCTGGGCGGCATGGTGCGTGAAAACGCCGCAGCCATCAACTTCGGCATGATGGCCCCAATCTACCCGGCCACTGCCATTGCCCTGTTGACCGTGTCAGTGAACCTGGTGGTGGACTGGATGCTGTCCATCGACGCCCGCCCCTCCGGCGCACAGGCTGAACTCTAAAGAACGCTGAAAAGGGCACACCATGAGCGATCAACTGATTCTGGAAATCAAGGGCCTGCGTCTGGAAAGCATTGCGGGCAACGTCATCGTCGACAACGTCGACGTCAAGGTCAACAAGGGCGAGGTGCTGGGACTGATCGGTGAAAGCGGCGCCGGCAAGTCCACCATCGGCCTGTCGAGCATGTGCTACGCCCGCGCCGGTGTGCACATTGCCGGCGGAGAAATCATTCTGGGTGGCACCAACATCCGCGCGCTCGACGCCGATGGCCGACGCGGCATGCGGGGCAAACGCATTGCCTACATTGCACAGAGCGCCACTGCCGCCTTTAACCCGGCTCACACCTTGATGGACCAGGTGTGCGAAGCGCCCACCATCCACAAATTGATGACCCGAACCGAGGCGGAAGCCTGGGCACGCCAACTGTTCAAAGCACTGGATTTGCCCGATCCGGAAAACTTTGGTGACCGCTACCCGCACCAGGCCTCCGGCGGCCAGCTGCAACGCGCCATGGCCGCCATGGCCATGTCCTGCCGCCCCGATGTGCTGATCCTCGACGAGCCCACCACCGCGCTGGACGTCACCACCCAGATCGAGGTGCTGATTCTGTTGAAGTCGCTGATTCACCAGTACAAGACAGCGGCCATCTACATCACCCACGACCTGGCCGTGGTGGCCCAGGTGGCCGACCGCATCAAGGTGTTGCGCCACGGCAAGGAAGTGGAGGAAGGTCTGACCTCCCAAATCCTGCACAACGCCAAACAGGACTACACCGCACGCCTGGTGGCGGTGCGCGGTGCCGCTGCCAGCGAACGCGCTGCGCAGGGCACTGTCAAAGCCGACGAGACCGTGCTGTCCATCAAGGACTGTCACGCCTACTATGGCACCTTCCATGTGGTCAAAGGCGTTTCTCTCGATGTGAAGCACGGCGAGACGGTGGCGGTAGTGGGAGAGTCCGGTTCGGGCAAGTCCACGCTGGCCCGCATCATCACCGGGCTGCTGCCACCCAAGAGCGGAGACATCGTGTTTCAGGGCAAACCCCTGCCGCGCAGCCTGAAGGAGCGCACCAAAGAACTCAAGCAGCGCATCCAGCTTGTCTATCAAATTCCGGATGTGGCCATCAACCCGCGCCAGAGCCTGATGGAAATCATCGGTCGCCCGGTGGAGTTTTACTTTGGCCTGGGACGCAAAGAAGTGGAAGCGCGCGCCAGTGAACTGATGAACCTGGTGGAACTGCCACAGGAGTTTCTGACGCGTCGCCCCGGCCAGCTATCCGGCGGCCAGAAGCAGCGCGTATGCATTGCCCGCGCGCTGGCAGCCCGCCCCGATATGATCATTCTGGACGAGCCCACGTCCGCGCTCGACCCGCTGGTGGCCGAAGAGATCCTGACGCT
>CAKZJN010000272.1 GCA_936943465.1 uncultured Rhodoferax sp. | reverse complement strand
CGGGCGCGGTCCAAGGGGTCTTCTTCCAAGTCCTGATTCCTTTTTTGGTCGCGCTTGTGGTGCCTCGCGGTCGTGCGGGGGGTAAAGGCCCTCGCCTCATGTGCGGGTACGCACAAAATCGGCGGGGGCCTTTACCCCACGCACTCTGATGGCGGATGTGCACGCCCACCCCCTTGACTCCCCCTCTTTCAACCGAGCGGCGACAATAGCGACCATGAAAACGATTCGCCTGCGCGCCGGTAAAGAGCGCTCCCTGTTACGCCGCCATCCCTGGATTTTTGAGTCTGCTATTGCCAAGGGCGGTGGGGACAGCGGCGAGACGGTGCGGGTGGAGTCGGCGGAGGGGCAGTTTTTGGGGTGGGCTTCGTTTAGTCCGCAGTCCAAGATTCGCGCCCGCATGTGGAGCTTTGATGAAAAGCAGCGGATTGACGCGGCGTTTTTCCGGGCCACGCTGGCGCAGGCGATTCGGGCCCGCAGCCGTTTTGACGTGCAAAGCGATGGCGTGCGTCTGGTGCATGGGGAGTCGGATGGATTACCCGGGCTGATCGTGGACCGGTATGGCGACACGCTGGTGTCGCAATTTACGTCGGCCGGCGTGGAACGCTGGAAAGATGTGATTGCCGACGCGCTGTTGGCTGAGACCGGGCTTTCCAAGCTCTATGAACGGTCGGATGCCAGCAGTCGCACGCTGGAAGGCTTGACGGAAGTCAAGGGGTGGTTGCGTGGTGAGGGGCCCACTGACCTGATCTTGCAGGAGCACGACTGGAAACTGCACTTGAGCATTGCCACCGGCCACAAGACCGGCTTTTACCTGGACCAGCGCGACAGCCGTGCCCGCTTTGCCAGCACCACGCGCCGTCTGAAGTTCCAGCGCGTGCTGAACTGTTTTTGCTACACCGGCGGCTTCAGCGTTGCGGCTTTGAGCGGCGGTGCCGGCCATGTGACTTCGATTGATTCCAGCGGCCCGGCCCTGGAAGTGGCAGCGGCCAATGTGGCGCTAAACGGGTTCGATGCGAGCCGAGCCACCTGGATGGATGCCGACGTCAACGCTTCGCTGAGGCAATTCGCCCAAGAAGGGCGCACCTTTGACGCCATCATTCTGGATCCGCCCAAATTCGCCCCCACCGTGGCCCATGCCGAGCGGGCAGCCCGGGCCTACAAGGACATCAACCGGCTGGGCTTCAAACTGCTGGAGCCGGGTGGTGTGCTGTTTACCTATTCCTGCTCGGGCGGCATCAGCGCCGATCTGTTCCACAAAATTGTGGCCGGTGCCGCTTCGGACGCCGGGGTGGATGGTTACATCACCGAACGCATGGGCGGCGCACCCGACCATCCGATGACCATTGCCTTTCCCGAGGGTGAATACCTTAAGGGGCTGGTTATTGTGCGTCGCTGAACGATCAAGGCCCTCCGTAAGCGGGGGGCCTTGATTTGATCGATACACTCCCCACCTGCTGATTTTGGGTTCCAACATGTCACTTATCCCTGCGACCATCCTGACCGGATTTCTGGGTTCCGGTAAAACCACTTTGCTCAAACGCGTGCTGGCTGAGGCCCATGGGCAGAAAATTGCGGTGATCGAGAACGAATTCGGCGAAGAAAACATCGACAGCGACATTCTGGTCAGCGACACCAACGAGCAGATCATTCAGATGAGCAATGGCTGCATCTGTTGCACCATCCGGGAAGACCTGCGCGCTACGCTGCGCGATCTGGCCGAGAAGAAGCGCAAGGGCGAACTCGACTTTGAGCGCGTGGTCATCGAGACCACCGGCGTGGCCGACCCCGGTCCCGTGGCGCAGACCTTCTTTATGGACGACGAAGTGGCCGAGTCCTACTTGCTGGATTCCATCTTGACGCTGGTGGACGCCAAGCACGCCGAGAATCAACTCACCGACCGCCAGGAGGCGCGCCGTCAGGTGGGTTTTGCCGACCAGATCTTTATCAGCAAGTCCGATCTGGTATCCGCCGAGGCACTGGACTCCTTGATGCACCGCCTGAAGCACATGAACCCACGTGCCCCCCAGCGTGCCGTGCATTTTGGCGAGGTGGCGTTGAAGGAAGTGTTTGACCTGCGCGGCTTTAATCTGAACGCCAAGTTGGACATTGACCCCGATTTCCTGAAGGAAGATGACCACGACCATGCTCACGACCACGGGCATGAACACCATGACCACGATCATGAGCACGGCGAGCATTGCAATCACCCGTCGCACCAGCATGACCATGGTGGCCATGGCCACCACCATCACCACGATGACGACGTCAAGAGCTTTGTCTTTAAATCAGAGCGGGCCTTCGATCCGGCGAAACTGGAAGATTTCCTGGGTGCGGTGGTCAATGTCTATGGGCCCAAGATGCTGCGTTACAAGGGCGTACTGTTTATGAAGGGCACCGAGCGGAAAGTGATTTTCCAGGGCGTGCACCAGCTCATGGGCAGTGATTTGGGGCCGGCATGGGCGACAGACGAAGTGCGCAACAGCAAGATGGTATTCATTGGCATCGACCTGCCCAAGGATATTTTGTTGCAGGGCCTGGAGCAGTCGCTGGTTTAAGCGGTGTTTAATGGGCAGTTCTTATAGTGACCCGCAAGGTGTCTGGCACTGAAGGCGTTTGAATAATGGCGGGGAGTGGAATGATTGTCTCGATTTTGCAACTGATGGGTTTTCCGATGGCTAAACCTGTACACTCGCGCGCCGGAGAAACTCCGCCAGACAAGCCATCCCCAGCCGCTAAAAAGCCCCAGGGCGCCATAGACCCAAAGCAGGCGAGTTCCGCCAGGAGAGACAAAGTGAATGCCAAATCCGGGAAAGACCCCAAGTCAAAAGGTGTAGCAGCAGCTCCCAAAGCAACGGCCAAACCCGCAGCGAAGCCCGCTAAAGTGGCTCCCAAGGCAGCTCCTAAGCCGGCGGCCAAACCCTCTAAAGTGGCTGCACCCGTGAAGCCTGCGACCAAGGCCGTGGCGAAACCGGCTGACAAGTCTCCCAAAGCTGAGCCCAAAGCGGCGACCAAGGTCGCAGCCAAGCCCGTTGTGAAAGCCGCCGCCAAGGCCGCCGACAAACCTGCGGCAAAAGGTTCTGTAAAGGCCGCTGAAAAAGCAGCTCCAGTGGCGGTGAAACCTGCCAAGGCCCCAGCCCCCGTACCGCAAAAAGCAGTGAAACCAGTGGCGCCGCCGAAGGCCGCAGCCAAGCCGGTTGCGCTTGAAAAGGCGGCAGCGCCTGCACCTGTGGCGAAGCCGGCACCGGCTCCTGCCCCTGTCGCCGCGCCTGCGGTAGTGCAAAAGGCCGGGCGTCCCTCGTCCCGTCTGGCGCAATTGACCGTTCCTTCCATGGCCCAGACGGTGGCGTCCACCGCGGCCAAAGCCAGTTATAGCCAATCCATTCCTTCACCTGTGATCGTTCCTGTTTTGCCTTCTTCCATCAAAAAAGACCCCAAGCTAGCCAACAACTGGAAAACCAAGCCCGTTGCTGAACTCACCGATGCCGACCTGATGGCCATGCCGGATGCGGAATACATGAATGAGGTTCAGTTGGCTGCCTTCCGCCTTAAATTGAGCCAGCTCAAGCGCGACATTCTCAATAGCGCCGGTGAAACCACCGAACACTTGCGCGAAGACACCTCGGTTGTGCCCGACCCGGCTGACCGCGCCACGATCGAAGAAGAGCACGCTTTGGAGCTGCGCACGCGTGACCGCGAGCGCAAACTGCTCAAGAAAATCGAGCAGTCAATTGGCCGCATCGACGCCGGCGACTACGGCTACTGTGACGAAACCGGCGAACCCATTGGCGTAGGCCGACTGCTGGCCCGTCCGACTGCCACTTTGTCTCTCGAAGCGCAGCAGCGCCGCGAGCTCAAACAAAAAATGTTCGGGGATTGATTGCGGAGGCTTTGTCTCCAAAGTCTTTGCTTCTGACCCTTTTGCCCGTCGATTCACACCATGGCCACCAAAGACGATAGACCCGGTCTACTGTCCAAAGTGGCCATGTTTGTCCGCAACCCGACCCGCGACTGGTCCGAGTTGGATCAGCCCGCTGAGGGCGATGCGGGTGGTTATGACAAACAGGCGCTCAAGGCCATGATTGAGCGCAAGCGGCAAAATGACTTTGTGCGCCGGCGTGAATTCGATCAACTGCGCAAGCTCCGCAACCGCGATCCGGGTGCGCTGGCCAGCATGGCCCGGCCTTCCTTTTTCCAGACCAGCCTGTCAACCGATCTGGATGGTCGCGCGCACACCCTGAAAAAGATCGACGAGATCGAAGCCCAGATGTCGCGCCAGTGGTGGAAGGCGAAGTCGCAAGACTCCCAGGCGCAGGCGGGTGACGCCTCGACACGGCCCGGTGTTCAAAGTGGCCCGGTTCCTGCGGAAGAGGATTCGCAGCCCTATTCAGCCAATCCGGACCACTCCGCTTTTGCGTCCACGCAACCCATGGACCGGCTTACCTCGACCCGTGGCGATGCCGAGGACTTTGCCCCCACCATGATGGCGGGTGATCCTTTGTCGGTGCCGGGTAGCGAAATCGGTCCAGACGACCGCCGGTCCGAATCGAGCATCGGCTATTCCTCGTCAGGGCTTTATTCCTTTGATGCGGACGAAATGGCGACCGACCCCGAACTGGAAGAAGCCGCGATCCGCTTTGCCAATGGGGATGACGCTGGTGCGGAGGCGGGATTGCTGGCGGCTCTGCGCGGCAGTGTGGTGGTGCCTTTGGCGGCGCAATCCTGGGTGGTCGCATTGCTTGATTTGTACCGCGCGACTGGTAACGGGCACTCGTTTTACAAGGCATGCAGCGAGTTTTCGCTGTATCTGGATGGCGCTAAACCGGAGTGGGTTGCACTGGGCGCCATGGAACCTGAGCCAGCAGAGGCATCGACCCGCGCTGCCAAGTTGTTTGCCGGGGCCACCTGGGAGTCGCCGGGCGTACTCACCTCCAGGGATGTGCAGGTGATGCGCACCGCGCTGTCGACGCAGCCTGAGCCCTGGACACTGGGCTGGAGCCAGTTGCAGGAAATTGCGCCCGATGCCATGCATTTGCTCGATGTGTTTTTTGGCAACCTGTGCCAGGAGGCGATCAGCTTGCGCTTTGATGGGGCCGAATCCCTGGCGCGAGCGCTGCGGGCGGCCACGCCCTCGGGCGACCGCAAGGTAGAGCGTTCCTGGTGGACCACGCGCTTGAACGCGTTGCGGGCCATGGGCATGCAGGACGACTTTGAATTGGCTGCGCTGGACTATTGCATCACCTTTGAAGCGGCGCCACCCGAATGGGCTGCGGTGCCCTGTCGCATTGCCTTGTCCGGTCTGGAGCCGGGAGCTACGCCCGCGCACGATGCCGGCACCAGCACCGCCCAGATGGGTATCGAGCAGGGGGAGAGCGAAGTCTCGTTGGTATTGCGCGGCGAAATCCTGGGCGATGCCACGCTGGCGCTGGCGGGGCTGGATGCGGACTTTGTCCGCGGCAACCTGCTGGCCATTGATTGCGGGAAACTGATCCGTGTCGACTTTGCCGCAGCCGGCAGCATTCTCAATTGGGTGGCCGAGCGCGAATCGGGTGGCAAGCAGGTTCAATTTCAAAATGTGCACCGGCTGGTTGCCACATTTTTCTACGTGATTGGCATCAACGAACACGCCAGGGTCATTCCCCGCGCCATCTAGAACCGGCCTTGCGGACGGGTAGCTGCCCGGCCTTGCAATGGTCCTTTTTGCATCCATTTACATCGCCACATGGAACAATTTCACGGAACTACCATCATCAGTGTGCGCCGCAAGACGGCCACCGGCACCCAGGTCGCCATCGGCGGCGATGGCCAGGTCACGCTGGGCAACATCGTTGTCAAAGGCACGGCGCGCAAGGTGCGCAAGCTCTACCATGGCAAAGTGCTGGCAGGTTTCGCCGGTGCGACCGCTGATGCCTTTACCCTGTTTGAGCGTTTCGAAGCCAAGCTAGAGAAGCACCAGGGGCACCTGGCCCGCGCTGCCATTGAATTGACCAAAGACTGGCGCACCGACCGCGTTTTGCGTCGCTTGGAGGCGATGCTGGCCGTAGCCGACAAGGACGCCTCGCTCATCATCACCGGCAATGGCGATGTGCTGGAGCCGGAAAACGGCATCGTCACGATCGGCTCGGGCGGCGCCTATGCGCAGGCGGCAGCCATCGGGCTGCTGAACCACACCGAACTGGATGCGGCGACCATCGTCAAGCGTTCGCTGGAAATTGCCGGCGAGCTCTGCATCTATACCAACATGAACCACATCATTGAAACGCTGGACTAACGCCGGCTGCAGGTTGACCCGAACATGACACCCCAGGAAATCGTCGCTGAACTCGACAAACACATCGTTGGCCAGGGCAAAGCCAAACGCGCTGTAGCCATTGCCCTGCGCAACCGCTGGCGTCGCCAGCAGGTGGAAGGCAGTCTGCGTGCCGAAATCACACCCAAAAATATTCTGATGATCGGTCCGACCGGCGTTGGCAAGACCGAAATTGCGCGGCGCCTGGCCCGACTGGCCGACGCCCCGTTCATCAAGGTCGAAGCCACCAAGTTCACCGAGGTGGGCTATGTGGGCAAGGATGTGGACAGCATCATTCGCGATTTGGCTGAAATTGCCATCAAGCAAACGCGTGAAGTCGAGAAAATCAAGGTGCGCCAGCGTGCCGAAGACGCCGCCGAAGAGCGCATTTTGGACATCCTGATTCCGATGCCGCGCAACGACTTTGGCTTTGC
>CAKZJN010000271.1 GCA_936943465.1 uncultured Rhodoferax sp. | reverse complement strand
TGCCCAGAATCACCAGCACGATGGGCGCAATCGCCAGCACCGGCACGGTTTGCGAGGCGACGATCCAGGGCATGAGGGCGCGGTCCAGCGTGCGGCTGTGCACGATCAGAATCGACAGCACCAGACCCAGCACCGTGCCCATGGCAAAACCGAGCAAGGTGGACTCACCCGTGACGGCCACATGGAACAGCAGGTTGCGCGGGCTGTCCACCGGCCATTCGGTCAGGCTTTCATAAAAGTCCACCACCACCTGGTGCGGGGCCGGCATGAGCGGGCGCTCCATGTTCATGGTGGCTTCGAACAATTCCAGTTGGGTGTAACCCGCTTCCTCGTCCAGCACGCGCTCAATCGCGCCCGGCGCATTCAAGCCCCAGGCCGCCACGTACCAGATGACCAGCACCGCGAACAGCACCACGGCCACCGGCAGGCCGTTGTGCCAGAAGCGCTGCATGCTGGTGAGCTTCTTAGCCATGGTGACCATCTGCCAAGGCTTCGCGCACTTCGTGTGCTACGGCCATGAATTCGGGGGTATCGCGCAGGCCCAGATGTCTGTCGTCCGGCAGCGGCGAGTTGATGACCTTGACGATGCGCCCGGGCCGGGGCGACATCACCACGATCTTGGTAGACAGGTACACCGCCTCGGCAATCGAGTGGGTGACAAAAACCACGGTGCGGCGCTCGCGCTGCCAGAGTTGCTGCAACTGCTCGTTCAGGCGGTCGCGGGTGATTTCGTCGAGCGCGCCAAAAGGCTCGTCCATCATCAGAATTTTGGGCTCAAAAGACAGGGCGCGTGCAATCGACACCCGTTGCTGCATGCCACCCGAGAGCTGCCACGGGTACTTGCCCTCAAAACCCTTCAGGCCCACGCGCTCCAGGTGTTCAATGGCGATCTGCTTGGCTTCGGCCCGGCCCTTGCCCTGAATCTGCAACGGCAAGGTCACATTCGCCAAAACGGTGCGCCATGGGAACAGCGCGGGTGCCTGAAACACGTAGCCGTAGGCGCGGGCCAGACGCGCGTCATGGGGCGAAACGCCATTGACCAGCACCTGTCCGGCGCTGATGTGTTCCAGGTCGGCAATGACGCGCATCAGGGTGGTTTTGCCACAGCCCGAGGGGCCAATGAGCGACACAAATTCGCCTTCGGCAATGTCGAGATCGATGTCGCTGAGCGCATGCACCGGGGTGTCGGCGGTTTGGTAGACCACGCTGGCGTTCTGGACTTGGACGGCCCGGCGGGTGGCTGAGGGGGCGGCAGGGGTCGATTCGAGGGTGGTCATTGACGCGTGGGCATGCACTACATTGGTTCAAAAACGCATAAGTTAACCAATTGGTCAACTTATTTCCCAATACTAGCCAGTTTCATGCCACAGGCACCACTGGGGTTTGTACTGCCCAAGGCACCTGTCCGAAACAGCACGGCGTTGCCTGTACTATCCGAGGTCGATTTCAAAATTAATTCTGGGAGCATGGCGGCAACGCCAAACGTTGGATGGCAAACGTACGCTTATGAAAATACTCTACGTGGAAGACTCCGCTGCGGCCGTGCTGGTGATGCGCCGCAGACTCGCCAATTTTGGCCACGACGTGGTGCTGGCCCACAACGGCCAGGAGGCGGTGCAGATGTTCCGCGCAGTGGCCCCCGATCTGGTGCTGATGGACATTGAAATGCCGGTGATGAACGGCTTTGAAGCCGCCGCCCGCATCCGCGCCGTTGAAGCCACCCAACGCTGGGCCTGGACCCCCATCATTTTCCTGACCGCCTCCGACACCGAAGAAAACCTGATCACTGCCATCGAAGCCGGCGGCGACGACTTTATTGCCAAGACCGTGACCGAGCCGGTGCTGCATGCCAAGATGAAGGCGATGACGCGTATTGCTGCCCTGCGCCAGGGGCTGATGGGCGCCAACCAGAAGCTTGAGGCGCTGGCCAACAGCGACGGCCTGACCGGCCTGTGCAACCGGCGCAGCATGGACAGCCGGGTCGATGCCAGTTTTGCCGATGCGGTGCAGTTCCAGCAGCCGTTTGGTCTGCTGATGATCGACATCGACAACTTCAAAAAATACAACGACCACTACGGCCACCAGCAAGGCGACGATTGCCTGCGCGCCGTGGCCTGCGCGTTGGCCAAGGCCGTGGACATTGACAACGCCACGGCCGAAACGGAAGCCGGCTTTGCAGCACGCTATGGCGGCGAGGAGTTTGCCGTGGTGCTGCACATGGCCAGCCGCGAGCGCACCGAACAGGTCGCACAGGCACTGGTGCAGGCTGTGCGCGACCTTGAAATTCCGCACGAAAAAAATGCCGAGTGGGGCCGCGTCACCATCTCGGTGGGCGGCGCCCACTTGCCGTACGCACAAGGCAAGGTTGGCAACCTGTTCCGCGACGCAGATGCGCGGCTGTACCAGGCCAAAGAAGCCGGGCGTAACCGGGCCGAGTTGTAGGCGCCCCCAGCATGGCGACTTTCCCTGGCGTAGGCAGTGCCCTGCCAACGCACATGCAACACACCAGGGAACACCATGCAAAAACAAACATTCAGGAACCTACTTTTCATCGCCGCCGTGACCAGCGCGAATTGGCTGCTCTCCGGATGCGGAGGCGGCGGGAGCGGCGTTGCCACACCGACCTTGAGCACCGACCAAGTGCC
>CAKZJN010000270.1 GCA_936943465.1 uncultured Rhodoferax sp. | reverse complement strand
TGGGGCCTGCGCATTGCCGGTCGCCCGGCGCTGAACAAGATGGAAGCCTTTACCCGGGGCGACTTTGAGGTACAGGACGAAGGCTCCCAGTTGCTGGCCATGCTGGTGGAAGCCAAGCGCGGCGAAATGGTGGTGGACTTTTGTGCCGGTGCCGGCGGCAAGACGCTGGCCTTGGGTGCTGCCATGCGCAGCACCGGGCGCCTGTATGCGTTTGACACCTCGGCCCACCGGCTGGATTCGTTCAAGCCCCGCATGGCGCGCAGCGGCCTGTCCAATGTGCACCCTGCCGCCATTGCCCACGAGCGGGACGATCGCATCAAGCGCCTGGCCGGCAAGATCGACCGCGTGCTGGTGGATGCGCCCTGCACCGGCATGGGCACGCTGCGCCGCAACCCTGACCTCAAATGGCGCCAGACGATGCAGACCGTCGAAGAGATGACGGTCAAGCAAACGGCGATTCTGCAAAGTGCCGCGCGTCTGCTCAAGTCCGGTGGCCGCTTGGTGTACGCCACCTGCAGCGTCTTGCCGCAAGAGAACGAAGCAATTGCGCAGGCCTTTAGCGCCGCCAACCCCGACTTTGTGCCGCTGCCGGCCGGAGAGGTGCTGACGCACTTGAAGGTGGCCGATGCCGCGCGTTTGTGCAGCGGCGGTGAAGACGGGCAACTGTATTTGCGCCTGTGGCCGCACCTGCACGAAACCGATGGTTTTTTTGCTGCAGTGTGGCAAAGAAAGTGATCGCGCTGGGCTAGCCCGGCACGTAGAATCCACGCGGTAATCCGACCCGGGCGCGGTCGCAACGCGCCCCTATACCTATATACATGGCAGACATATGTTTTTACCTGACTGGGCTGTGCTGAACGCAATCGTAGACTGGCTGGCGCATGGCGCTTGGGGCCTGTCCTGGTGGCAAATCATCTTGTTCACCCTGGCCGTGACGCACATCACCATGATCAGCGTGACCGTGTTTTTGCACCGCCATCAGGCGCACCGCGCCCTTGATCTGCATCCAGTGGCTTCGCACTTTTTCCGTTTCTGGCTGTGGTTGACCACCGGGCAGGTGACCAAGGAATGGGCTTCGATTCACCGCAAGCACCACGCCAAATGCGAACAAGCCGAAGACCCGCACAGCCCGCACGTGCATGGCATCAAAACGGTGCTGCTGCAAGGCTACGAGCTGTACCGGGCCGAAGCGGTCAACACCGAAACCCTGTCGCGCTATGGGCACGGAACCCCCAATGACTGGCTGGAGCGCAACCTGTATTCGGGGCGTTCCTTTCTGGGCGTGGTGTTGATGCTGGTGATCGATTTGGTTCTGTTTGGTGCTGCCGGCCTGGCCGTATGGGCGGTGCAAATGGCCTGGACGCCTGTGATGGCGGCGGGCATCATCAATGGTGCAGCCCACTACTGGGGTTACCGCAATTTTGAGGCGCCCGACGCCAGCACCAATATCTCGCCATGGGGCATCCTGATTGCCGGCGAAGAGTTGCACAACAACCACCACACCTATCCCACCTCTGCCAAGTTGTCGGTGAAGTCCTACGAGTTTGACATCGGCTGGATGTACATCAGCCTGATGCAGATGGCCGGCCTGGCCAAGGTCAAGAAGACCCCGCCCAAGGCCGCCTATGGCGATATCCGCCCCGTGGCAGACGAGAAGACGCTCGAGGCGCTGATTGCCAATCGCTACGAAATCATGGCGGGCTACGCCAAGGGTGTGCGTCAGGCCGCCCGCGACGAGTTCGATGCGGCAAAGGCGCGTACCGATGCGGCGGTGGCGAAGGCGGCCAAGCGCTGGATGCACCGTGACCAGGATCAGGTTCCCGCCGCTGTGGTGCCCCAACTGGCCCAGGCCCTGGCCGCCTCGCCGGTGCTGGAAAAAATGGTGACCATGCGTGAGGAACTGCGCCAGATGTGGCTGAGCACCCACGTTTCGCGTGACCAACTCGCCTTGGACCTGCAGGCCTGGTGCCGGCGCGCGGAAGAAAGCGGCATTGCTGCGTTGCGCGAATTTTCTTTGCAGTTGCGCGCGGCGAAGGTTTAGGTTTGCTTCTGGCCCATGCTTAAGGTTGCTTTCGTGGTTTTTTTTTTTTTTGGGGGGGGGGGGGGGTTGGGGGGGGGGGGGGCCTCCTCATGGGGGGGTACCAAAAATCGTCGGCCCCCCACACCCCATCCCCCGCCAATTCTTGCTCGCTTTGCATTGCTGAATACCGGAGGCCAAATACCCGGCGCAGGTTGGTTCACGTTGTTTGGCACATGATCGAAGCGCTCTGACTTTGTGTTTAGCCGGACCATCACCCATTCCTCGCGAGTTGAAAGGCTTGGGCGGCTGACGATTTGTGGTACCCCACCATGAGGAAGCCGCCCAAGCCTTTCAACCCGCAGCGAGTTCCAAGGTTTCAGGCCGCAACAAAACAAAAGACAGGCGTAAAAAAACCCGCACAAGGCGGGTTCTTTTTCGGGAAAACAAAGCGAATTACTTCAGCTTCATTTCCTTGTAGTCGACGTGCTTGCGAGCGACCGGATCAAATTTCTTGATCAGCATCTTCTCGGGCATGGTCTTCTTGTTCTTGCTGGTCGTGTAGAAGTGACCGGTGCCGGCTGTCGATTCCAGCTTGATTTTTTCGCGTCCGCCTTTGGTTGCCATGGTGCTCTACTCCTTAAGCTTGGCCACGTGCGCGCAGGTCTGCGAGCACAGAGTCGATACCGTTCTTGTCGATCAGACGCAGGCCGGCGTTGGAAATACGCAGGCGAACCCAGCGATTTTCAGACTCCACCCAGAAACGGCGGTATTGCAGGTTCGGCAGGAACCGGCGCTTGGTTTTGTTGTTGGCGTGGGAAACATTGTTTCCGACCATCGGGCCTTTACCCGTTACTTCGCATACGCGTGCCATGAGGACACTCCGATATAAACGGCTCGAACTGTCGACCCAAGCGGCTTGCCAATTCCTGGGAATTGCAACCCGGCCCGGTCTCGCTCGAACCTCACCTCGCCAGAAAAAAGGGTGGCGGTAACCCTGCTGCTGTTTCCAGCAAAGCCGCTGATTATAGCGAATTATTCCTGCTCTAAAAAGCGCTGGGCGTCCAGGGCGGCCATGCAGCCGGTTCCGGCGCTGGTGATGGCCTGGCGGTAGACGTGGTCGGCCACGTCGCCGGCGGCAAAGACGCCGGGCACGCTGGTCATGGTGGCGAAGCCGTTGAGGCCACCTTTGGTGACGACGTAGCCGCCGTTCATGTCCAACTGGCCGTTGAAGATTTCGGAGTTGGGCGCGTGGCCGATGGCAATAAAGCAGCCCTTCAGCGTCACGTCTTCGGTGCTGCCGTCGGTGGTGCTCTTCAGGCGGATGCCGGTTACGCCCGATGCGTCACCCAGCACTTCCTCCAGCGTTTTGAAGGTTTTGAGCTCGATTTTGCCGGCTGCAACCTTGTCCATCAGCTTGTCGATCAGGATGGCCTCGGCCTTGAACTTGTCGCGGCGGTGCACCAGGTAGACCTTGCTGGCGATGTTGGACAGATACAGCGCTTCTTCAACCGCCGTGTTGCCGCCGCCTACCACGCAGCACACCTCATTGCGGTAGAAAAAGCCGTCGCAGGTGGCGCAACCCGACACGCCGCGTCCCATAAAGGCAGATTCTGATGGCAGGCCGAGGTATTTGGCCGATGCACCGGTGGCAACAATCAGGGAGTCGCAGGTGTACTGGCCACTGTCGCCGGTCAGCGTGAAGGGGCGCTTGCTCAGGTCCACCGCGCTGATGTGGTCAAACACGATTTCGGTCTTGAAGCGCTCGGCATGGGCCAGAAAGCGCTGCATCAGGTCGGGGCCCTGCACACCGTCCACGTCGGCGGGCCAGTTGTCCACCTCGGTGGTGGTCATCAATTGGCCGCCCTGGGCAATGCCGGTAACCAGCATCGGGTTCAGGTTGGCACGGGCGGCGTAAATCGCGGCGGTATAGCCTGCGGGGCCGGATCCCAGAATCAGGACTTTGGCGTGTTTGGATGAAGACATGGGGGGAGTGCTTTCAGAAAGTTTTACCGACAGCGCAGCAGTCTGCAGGTCCGATGGAGAGATTGTAATTTGTGACAATTGGGAGGGTGGTCTGGCGGGTCTTATGTCGCAACGCTTGGGTTAAGCTTGCATTCCCAGTTGCATGCCATGACTTACTCGCTTCACACCCTCACCTCCAATGCCCCCCGACCCGCAGAGCCGCCTACGGGCCTGGCTCGCTTTGCCAATGAACTGGCGCTGGTCGGCGGCTTTGTGGTGTTGGCGGTCTGGCTGCTCGCCATGCTGAGTTACTCGGCACAGGATGCGGCCTGGTCCACTTCGGGCTCGGGCTTGGCAGTGGTCAACCGGGC
>CAKZJN010000269.1 GCA_936943465.1 uncultured Rhodoferax sp. | reverse complement strand
CACTTTGGCGACAAGGTGTTTGACACCGTCATCCCGCGCAATGTGCGCTTGGCCGAGGCACCCAGCTACGGCGTGCCCGGTGTGGTGTTTGACCTCAACTCCAAGGGCGCACAGGCGTTTGTGACCTTCGCCCAGGAGATGGTGACCCGCATCCAGGCGATGTAACCGCAGCGCCAATTGCTACCAAATTCATAGCGCATTCACGTTCATGTCCGAATCCCCCGTTCTCCTGTTGCCCGGCTGGCAAAACTCCGGCCCCGAACACTGGCAAAGCCGCTGGGAAACTTTGTACGGCGACCTGCGCGTAGAGCAGCACGACTGGATGCAACCGCTGCGCGGCGACTGGATTGCGCGGCTGGAAGATGTGCTGCTTTCGCACGACCGGCCGGTGATTCTGGTGGCCCATAGCCTGGGTTGCATGCTGACCGCCGCCTGGGCAGCGCACTCCAAGAATACCCATCGGGTGCAGGGCGCCTTGCTGGTGGCACCCGGAGACCCGGAGCGTGAAGAGTTGCGCGCTGTGCTGAAAAGCTGGTCGCCCATCGTGCGGCAAACCCTGCCATTCAAGAGCATTTTGCTGGGCAGCCAGAATGACCCGTATTGCAGCTTTGAGCGGGCGCGTTCGTTCGCGCAGGCCTGGGGTTCTGAATTCATCGACTACGGTGCGCGCGGCCATATCAATGCCGAGTCCGGCCTGGGCGACTGGCCCGAAGGCCGCGCCCTTCTGGCCCGCCTGCAGCCTCCCAAACCCGAATAAAGGAAAAACAACATGGTCACCAAGAAACCCAAGGGACTGGGCATGGGCCTCGAAGCATTGCTCGGCCCCAAGGTCAAGGAGCCGGCGCCCGGAGACTTGGCACCCGCTGCCGCCGGCGATGTGCCCAGCACCCTGCAACTCACCGACATGGTGGCCGGCCAGTACCAGCCGCGTACCCGCATGGACGAGGGCGCTTTGTACGAGCTGGCCGAGAGCATCAAGTCGCAGGGCATCATGCAGCCGATTCTGGTGCGCCGCCTGAGCGATGAACTGGCCGCCGCCAAGCGCCAAGAGCAGGGCACCGCCAGCGACTCGCGCCCGGTGTATGAAATCATTGCCGGCGAACGCCGCTTCCGCGCTGCCAAACTGGCCGGGCTGGAAAGCGTGCCGGTGCTGGTGCGCGACGTGCCCGACCAGGCCGCCGCCGCTATGGCGCTGATCGAGAACATGCAGCGCGAAGACCTGAACCCGCTGGAAGAAGCGCAAGGTCTGCAACGCCTGATCAAAGAGTTTGGACTCACGCACGAAACGGCCGCGCAGGCCGTGGGCCGTTCGCGCAGCGCTGCCAGCAACCTGCTGCGCCTCCTGAACCTGGCCGATCCGGTGCAGACCATGCTCATGGCTGGTGACATCGACATGGGCCACGCCCGTGCCCTGCTGGCACTGGACCGGGCCACGCAGATCACGGCGGCCAATCAGATTGCCACCAAAAAGATGTCGGTGCGCGAGTCGGAAAGCCTGGTCAAAAAGCTCAGCGCCGAGTTCTCGCTGACCAGCCCCAAGCCGAAAAAAGAAAAGTCGCGCGACCTCAAACGGGTGGAAGAGGAACTCTCCGACCTGCTGATGGCGCAGGTGGATGTGAAGATTAAAAAACGCGTCAAACGCAACGGCCGCCTGGAAGACATGGGCGAAGTGGTGATTCAGTTTGGCTCGCTCGATGAACTCAATGGCCTGATTGAGCGGCTATCACCCGGCGTCAGCCGCTAGTCTCAGCCTCTATACCGTAGCCTTTTCTGGTTTGAGCGGCCCCACCGTGACCCCACCCCGTAGACGGCGCGGACCTGCCCACTGGCAATGGCCCTTGCCTGCGGTGCTGGTTTGGGTGCTGGCCTGGATGCTTTTCAAAGTGCTCATCAGCTCAGGCTTTTCGGCTGGTGTCGCCTTGGGCTCGGCCTCGGCGCTGGGAGTGGCCTGCAGCGTGTGGGGCGAAAGCTGGTGGCGCCGCTTGTTGATCGGGGCCGGCTTTCCGCTGTCGCTGGCGACGCTGGTGCTGTCCTCCGGCCCCACGCTGATTCCGGCCTGGGCCTGGCTGGTGCCGCTGGGCTTGTTGCTGCTGGTGTACCCCATCAATGCCTGGCGTGACGCGCCGGTGTTCCCGACGCCGCCCGATGCCTTGCTGGAGTTGCCCCGGCACGCGCCGCTGGCCGATGGCGCGCAGGTGCTCGATGCCGGCTGCGGCGCGGGCCATGGCCTGCAGGCTCTGCATGCTGCGTATCCGCAGGCGGTTTTGCACGGACTGGAGTGGAGCTGGCCGCTGCGTCTGCTCAGTGCGTTGCGTTGCCCTTGGGCGCAGGTGCGGCGTGGCGACATCTGGCAGGCCGACTGGTCGGGCTATGACATGGTGTATTTGTTTCAGCGGCCCGAGAGCATGACGCGCGCGGTGATTAAGGCCGCCGAACTCAAGGACGGCGCCTGGCTGGTGAGCCTGGAATTTGAGGCCACGCATTTGCGTCCAACGGCCCAGTACCGCGCGCCCGGTGGCAAAATGGTGTGGCTGTACCGCGCACCGGTTGCGGCACTCTAAGGAGAACCCCTATGAATTCACAGTCCCCCGCAGGTGACGCACCAACAGCCGCCTTGCAGGCGCAGCAGGTGGCTCTGTTTGCCGTAGCGACGCTGGCTGAATTAAGGGAATCCGATACCGAAAGCCACCTGCTGCGGGTGCGCCACTATGTTTGCCTGCTGACCGAAAAGCTGCGCAGCCACCCTGCCTTTGCGGCGCAGCTCACGCCCGACTACCTGGACGCGTTGTGCACCGTGGCCTCGCTGTACGACCTGGGCACGGTGGCTATTCCCGACCGCATTTTGCTCAAACCCGGCCGCCTGCTGCCAGACGAATTGGCCATCATGAAGTCGCACACCAAGCTCGGCCATGACGCCATCGTGCGTGCCGAGAAGACGCTGGGCATTACCTCGCCGGTGCTGACCATGCTCAAGGAACTCACCCTGTGCCACCACGAAAAATGGAATGGCAAGGGCTACCCCAACGGCTTGTCTGAAACCCTGATTCCGCTGTCGGCCCGTCTGGTGGCACTGGCCGATGTGTACGACGCGCTGATCAGCAACAAGGTGTACCGCCAGGGCATCACGCCCGATGCGGCGGTGAGCGTCATCTTCAGTGAGCGCGGCGAACACTTCGACCCCGATGTGGTGGACGCGTTTATGGAATTGACGGTGGAGTTTGCAGAAGTCGCCAAGCGTTTTGCCGACACCGAGCAGGACATGCAGAACAAGATCGACTACATGGCCAATGCCATCGCCGAGACGGCTGAGCTGTAGCCGGCTTACACAGTAAAAATCTTCCCCGGGTTGAGAATGTTGTCGGGGTCCAGCGCACGCTTGATGCTGCGCATCAGGTCCACTGCGCCGTCGCCTGCCTCGTCCCGCAAGAAACCCATCTTGTGCAGGCCCACACCATGCTCGCCGCTGCAGGTGCCGCCCAGCGCCAGCGCACGCTGCACCAGTTGGGTATTCAGCGCCTCTGCCACTTCGCGCTCCTGCGGCTGCTTCGGATCGATCAGGTAGCCCATGTGAAAGTTGCCATCGCCCACATGACCGACCAGAAAGTACGGAATGCCGGCCGCGTTGGCCTCGGCAATGCAGTCCAGCAGCGCATCGGCCAGGCGTGAAATCGGCACACAGGTATCGGTGCTGATCACCCGGCAACCGGGGCGCGATTGCATGCCGGCAAAGTAGGCGTTGTGTCGCGCTGTCCACAGGCGGGTGCGTTCCTCGGGCGTTTCGGCCCAGGCAAAGGCGCTGCCGCCATGCTCGCCAGCAATCGCCTGCACCGTGTCCACCTGCTCCTGCACGCCCGCCGGTGAGCCGTGAAACTCCATCAGCAACAGGGGTGACTCGGGCAAACTGAGTTTGGAATGCGTGTTGACCATGCGCACGGTGTTGCCGTCGAGCAGCTCGCAGCGCGCAATCGGCACGCCCATCTGGATGATCTGAATGGTGGTGTTCACCGCATCGGCCACGCTGGCAAACGACACGCTGGCGGCCATTACCGCTTCGGGCAGCGGATATAGCTTGAGGGTGATTTCGGTCATCACACCCAGCGTGCCTTCCGAGCCCACCATCAGCCGTGTCAGGTCGTAGCCGGCGCTGCTTTTCTTGGCGCGCGTGCCGGTCCGAATCACATCGCCACGGGCCGTCACCACCTCCAGCGCCAGCACGTTCTCGCGCATGGTGCCGTAGCGCACGGCGTTGGT
>CAKZJN010000268.1 GCA_936943465.1 uncultured Rhodoferax sp. | reverse complement strand
GACATGGCCGGTGAGCGCATTGCCTTCCAGGGTCTGCCGGCGCGCATCTGCTGGATCGGTCTAGGCGAACGCCACCGCGCGGGCCTGGCCTTTAACGAAATGGTGAAGAACGGTGAACTCAAGGCTCCTATCGTCATTGGCCGCGACCACCTCGACAGTGGCAGCGTGGCATCGCCCAACCGTGAGACCGAAAGCATGCGCGACGGCTCGGACGCGGTCAGCGACTGGCCTCTGCTGAATGCCTTGCTCAACACTGCCGGCGGCGCTACGTGGGTGAGTCTGCACCATGGCGGTGGCGTGGGCATGGGTTACAGCCAGCACAGCGGCGTGGTGATCGTGG
This sequence comes from uncultured Rhodoferax sp., assembly GCA_936943465.1. Taxonomy (GTDB): domain Bacteria; phylum Pseudomonadota; class Gammaproteobacteria; order Burkholderiales; family Burkholderiaceae_C; genus Allorhodoferax. The sequence goes on along the minus strand of CAKZJN010000268.1, from coordinate 1,959 downwards.
CCGATGGCACGGACGCGGCAGCCAAGCGCCTGGAGCGCGTGCTATGGAACGACCCCGGCACCGGCGTCATGCGCCATGCCGATGCGGGCTATGACATCGCCGTGCAGTGCGCGCACGAACAAAAACTCAACCTGCCGATGGTGAACAAGCAATGAGCAAAATGATTCTGAACCCCGGCCACTTCACGCTGGAGCAATTGCAGGCGATTCATTCCGGCGTGTGCCAACTGGAGTTGCCCGAGTCCGCACGCGGCGTGGTGCGGGCTTCGCATGCGCTGGTGAAGGCGGCTGCCGATGGCGATGCGCCGGTGTATGGCGTGAACACCGGCTTTGGCAAGCTGGCCAACAAGCGCATCGACAAAGACCAGCTCGACACCTTGCAGCGCAACCTGATCCGCTCGCACAGCGTGGGCGTGGGCGAGCCGCTGGCCGCGCCCATCATGCGGCTGATGATGGCCACCAAAGCCGCCAGTCTGGCGCGCGGTTACTCCGGCTGCCGCGAGGTGGTGATTGACACCCTGCTGGCCGTGCACAACGCGGGGCTGGTGCCCTATGTGCCAAGCCAGGGTTCGGTGGGCGCGTCAGGCGACCTGGCACCGCTCTCGCACATGACGCTGGCGCTGATGGGCGAGGGGCACATGCTGGTTGCTGACCAGCGCGTGCCGGCCTTACAAGCCTTGCAGAGTGCGGGCATCACGCCGCTGAAACTGGAGGCCAAAGAAGGTTTGGCCCTCATCAACGGCACGCAGACTTCCACCGCCTTGGCCCTGCATGCTTTCCTGAGCTTCGAACCGGTGCTGGAAGCTGCGCTGGTGATCGGCGCGCTCACGCTGGACGCCGCACGCGGAAGCGATGGCCCGTTTGACCCGCGCATCCACGCGGTGCGCGGCCAGCCGGGGCAAATTGATGTGGCGCAGTACTACCGGAGGCTGCTGGAAGGCAGCGCCATTCGCCAGTCCCACGCCGAGGGCGACGACCGGGTGCAAGACCCGTATTGCCTGCGTTGCCAGCCGCAGGTGGTGGGCGCGTGCCTGGACCAGATGCGCCACGCTGCGCGGATTTTGCTGATTGAGGCCAACGCGGTGACTGACAACCCGCTCGTCTTCGCGGATAACGGAGCGATGATCAGCGGTGGCAACTTCCACGCAGAACCGGTCGCGCTAGCAGCCGACGGCATGGCCCTGGCCATTGCCGAAGTGGGAGCTATTGCCGAGCGTCGCATTGCCATGCTGATCGACAGCGGCGTGTCACGCCTGCCGCCGTTCCTCACGGCCGACGCGGGCCTCAACAGCGGCTTCATGATTGCCCACGTCACGGCGGCATCGCTGGCCAGTGAGAACAAATCCATGGCCCACCCGGCCAGCGTGGACAGCCTGCCCACCAGCGCCAACCAGGAAGACCACGTCTCCATGGCAACGTTTGCCGCGCGCCGTCTGCAGGGGATGATCAGCAACACCTCCAACATTCTGGGCATCGAACTGTTGGCCGCAGCGCAGGGCATTGAATTTCTGCGGCCGCTGAAAAGCTCGCAAGCACTGGAGGCCGTGCACGCCTTGCTGCGCAAAGACGTTCCCCCACACCACACCGACCGCTACCTCGCCCCCGACATGGCCCACGCCACGCAAATGGTGCGCGATGGCTCGGTGGCGAATGTGTTGCGTGATCTGACGGGATTGCCCACCTTGTGGGTGCCGGTTTAATTTGCGGTGAAATAGCGGCATGACACACCGCTACACCCTTCCCGAATCGACCGCAGCCGACTACCAGCGTGATGGCGCGGTGGTGCTGCGCGGCGTCCTGTCGCCGAAGCAGGTTGCGCTCCTCGCGCAGGGCATTGAGCACAACCTGGCGAATTTGAGTCCGCTGGCCTTGGTGGCCAGTCAGGCCGACGATCCGGGCAGGTTTGTGGAAGACTTTTGCACCTGGCAAAGCAACCCGGCGTATGAAAGCATCATGCGCA
>CAKZJN010000267.1 GCA_936943465.1 uncultured Rhodoferax sp. | reverse complement strand
CAAAGAGGCGGATGTGATGCAAGTGGCTGCCCTATCTGTTGAGGAGTCGGCGGTTGAATCCCTATCGGCGCGGGAACTCGACATAGCCGAGACCACGGTTAAGGTGCATGTGCAACACATCTTCCGCAAGCTCGGCGTGAGCTCGCGGGTGCAGGTGGCTGTGTACGCTGCTGCACGCGGCTTGGGTTGATGCACATCAACTCCCCATCACTCAGGTCGGGGACTACTACTTAAGAACTAGGGAGCCTGCGGGTGCCCTAGTTCTTTTTGCAAAGCCCGAGCGTTCCTTGGAAGGATATTCACCGCGTACGTAAACGCGGACAGTCATGCCATCTCTAGGAGAAAGCATGGCTACTGAAATCAATAACTCCAAACGCGCATGGTCGGTGCTGATTGTCAGCACACTGGCCTTTACTGTCTGCTTCATGGTCTGGATGATGTTTGGCGTCATCGGCATCCCGATCAAGAAGATGCTGGACCTCAACTCCACCCAGTTTGGACTGTTGATGGCCACGCCGGTACTGACCGGTTCGCTTATTCGCGTGCCGCTGGGCATCTGGACTGACCGCTTTGGCGGTCGCATCGTCATGGCGGTGCTGATGGCGATTACCGTCCCGGCTATCTGGATGATGGGCTACGCCACGCAGTTCTGGCACTTTCTGGTGATTGGTCTGTTTGTGGGTTTGGCAGGGGGGTCGTTCTCGGTGGGTACGCCCTATGTAGCGCGCTGGTTCCCCAGGAATAAGCAGGGCACTGCCATGGGCATTTACGGTGCCGGCAACTCCGGCTCGGCTGTAAATAAGTTTGTGGCGCCGGTGCTGCTGGTGGCCTTTGGTTGGACCATGGTGCCGCAGGTGTACGCGGTCATTATGCTGGGTACGCTGGTTCTGTTCTGGTTTTTCAGCTACAGCGACCCTGCGCACTTGGTGCCGCATTCGATGAGCTTTACCGACCAGCTCAAGGCACTCAAAGACCCCAAGGTGGTGAAGTACTGCCAGTACTACAGCATCGTGTTCGGTGGCTACGTGGCACTTGCCTTGTGGATGGTGCAGTACTACGTGGGCGAGTTTGGACTGGACATTCGCGTGGCCGCCTTGCTGGCAGCCTGCTTCTCGCTGCCCGGCGGTGTGCTGCGTGCGTTCGGAGGAATTTTGTCGGACAAGTACGGCGCCCACAGCGTCACTTGGTGGGTTCTGTGGGTGAGCTGGATATGCCTGTTCCTGCTGAGCTATCCGCAGACCGATTTCAGCATCATGACAGTAGCTGGCATGAAGACGTTTCACATTGGCCTCAACGTCTATCTCTTTACCGTGCTGATGTTCATTCTGGGTATTGCATTTGCCTTTGGCAAGGCCAGCGTCTTCAAGTACATCAGTGACGACTACAGCCACAACATTGGAACCATCAGCGGCATCGTCGGCCTGGCTGGTGGTCTGGGCGGCTTTGTTTTGCCCATCATGTTCGGCGCTCTGATGGACCTCACCGGCATTCGTTCCAGTGCCTTCATGTTGATGTATGGCGTGGTCTGGGTCTCGCTGATCTGGATGTACTGGACCGAAGTGCGCAATCGCGAAGTCATGGGCAAGAACGACGGTGCCCTCAGCACCGCTGCCTGAAATTCACCCCAAAGAAAGAAAACTATGAATACCCAAGTAAGGACCGGCACAGACATTGCCGACTGGCGCCCGGAAGACGAAAAGTTCTGGGAAAGCACGGGCAAGAAGGTGGCCTACCGCAATCTCTGGATATCCATTCCTAACCTGTTGTGCGGCTTTGCCGTATGGGCCATGTGGGGAATCATCACGGTTCAGATGCTGAACCTGGGCTTTCCTTTCAAGCCCGCAGAAATGTTCACCCTCACCGCCATTGCTGGCTTGATGGGCGCGACCATGCGCATCCCGGCATCGTTCTTCATCCGTCTGGCGGGTGGGCGTAACACCATCTTCCTTACCAGCGCACTGTTGATGGTTCCGGCGGTATGGACCGGCATTGCCTTGCAGGACAAGAATACGCCGCTATGGGTCTTTCAGGCCTGTGCCTTCCTGTCGGGCATTGGGGGCGGCAATTTTGCCTGCTCCATGTCCAACATCACCGGCTTCTTCCCCAAGAGCCAACAGGGCACCGCACTGGGCCTGAACGCCGGGCTTGGCAATTTCGGCGTGACCACCATGCAGGTGCTGATCCCGTTGGTGATGACCGTGGGCCTGTTTGGTGCAGCGGGTGGAGGCTCTATGGTGCTGACCAAGGACAGCGGCTGGATCATGGGGAAAATTCTGGCAGGCACCCCCACTTTCATCCA
>CAKZJN010000266.1 GCA_936943465.1 uncultured Rhodoferax sp. | reverse complement strand
CGCGTCGAACATGCGGTGCTCGCCAAAGCGGGCGGTCGGCACCTTCATGAACTGGAAAATCTTCACGGCCTTGCCCCGGCCGTGGGCACGCAGGGCCAGGCCAAAGGCCGCCGTACTTTTGCCCTTGCCATCGCCGGTGTTGACGATCAGCAAGCCACGGCGCTCGCCCTCCGGCTTGTCGTAGGGCTTCTCGGTGGGCGGGGTTTCAATCTGCATGGCTTTAGCGCCCTGGAATCGCGGTTAGCGCAACCCATTGCCCGTTCAGCGGGTAAATCGCAATGCGGTTGTCAAACGCTTGGCATAGGGCGGCGTGGGTCGCAGGGTCGGCGCTGGCGCCGTGGTGCACCACGCGCCCTTCGCGCATCACCACCAGCCGGTTGGCGTTGAGCGCAATCGAAATTTCATGCAACACGCTGACCACGGTCGTGCCATGCGCCAACAGCGCCTCCACCACGCAAAGCCAGTCGGCCTGGTGCGGCGGGTCCAGATTGGCCAAGGGTTCGTCCATCAGCAGCACCTTGGCCTCCACCGCCAGCGCGCGGGCCAGCAACACCCGTTGCCGCTCGCCGCTGGACAGTTGGCTGACGGCACGCGCACGCCATTCCCAAGACTGGGTGTAGCGCATGGAGCGCTCCACTGCCACCAGGTCTTTTTCATTGGGCGGTGCCAGCCAGTCCTGGTGCGGCAAGCGCCCGAGCATGACCACATCCCAGGCGCTCAGATCGTCGGCCGAGGTTTCGTTTTGCCCCAGCCAGGCCAGTTGCCGGGCCCGTTCGCGCCGGGGAATCTGGTCAAAGGACTTACCGAGCAAATGCACTTCGCCCTGGTGCGGCAACAAGCCGGCAAGGGCCTTGAGCAAGGTCGATTTGCCCGCGCCGTTGGGCCCGAGAATGCTGGTCCATTGGCCCGCCGCCAGTTCCAGATCAACGCCGTGCAACACGGTCACGCCACCCAGGCGGGCCGTCAGGGCCTTGGCGACAAGCGCTGCCGTCATGTGCCGCGCCCTCCACTGCCAGTCGCGCCACTGCGGTGCATCAGCCACAGCAGATACACACCACCCAGCACCGCGGTCAGCACACCGACCGGCAGTTCCTGCGGCGCAATCGCCCAGCGCGCCAGCAAATCCGCAGCGCCCAGCAACACCGCACCCACCACACTCGCCAGAACAATCAACAGCCGGTACGGCACCCGAACCATAGCCCGCACCAGATGCGGCGCTGCCAAACCCACAAAGGCAATCAGGCCGGTTTGTGCCACCGCTGCTCCCGTCGCCAGCGCCAGCACCGCCACCAAGGCTGCCCGCAACGGCGCAATCGGCAGGCCCAGGCTGATGGCCGTGGCTTCACCCAGACTCAACCCATCCAGCACTCGGGCCAGTACCCAGGCGGCCAGCGCGCACAGCAACCACACCACCAGCATCAGCCCGCAGGATGCCCAGCCAATAAAGCTGGTGGAACCCAGCAAAAAGGCCTGCATGGCCTGCAATGAATCCGGTGAAAACAGCAGCACCAGCGAAGTAATGGCGCCCAGCACAACCCCCACCACCACACCGGCCAGCAGCAGGCGCAAGGTGTTGCCTACGCCACGCGCCAGCGCCAGCGTGAGCAGCACGGCACCCACGGCCCCGGCAAAGGCAGCACCGGTCAGGCCAAGGCGTACCCAGACGCTGCTGGAAAACACGCTCACGGCGGCGGCCTCGCTCATCATGCTGCCGCCCACCATGCCCGCACCACCGCCCACACTGGCCAAAGCCAGCGCCACACCCAACGATGCACCCGAGGCACTGCCCAGCAAGTACGGATCAGCCAGCGGATTGCGAAACAGGCCCTGCGCCAGCGCGCCGGCAAGACCCAACAAGGCACCAGCCGCCAGCGCCCCCACGGTGCGCGGTAGGCGAATCTCCCAGACGATTTGCTGCGCCATCATCGGATCTGCTCCACCTAACCAGAGGGCGCCGACCGTGTTCTCAAATCCGGCGCTACCAATGCACACCCCCAACACCGTGATAGCGGCGCAGGCCAACAGGCCCAAAACCAATATCAGTGTGACGGGTTGGCGTGGAGTCATGGGCGCACCGCTGCGGGCGTGGCAGCACCCGCTTTGTCCGTGGCGCAACGTGCCATCAGCCGTGCCGCTTCGGCCATGCGCGGGCCGGGGCGCACCAGAATGTCTGCAGCAGAACCGTCAAACAGGCAAAGACGGTTTTCACGCACCGCGCGTATGGCGCGCCAGCCCGGGCGCTGCGCCAGATCCTGCATATTGGCCTCCCCCAGCATGATGAGGTCGGGATTTTCACGCACCACCAGTTCCGGGTTGATCCGGGGGAACGGCCCCAACGAAGCCGGCAGGATATTCGCAAAACCCAGCCGCGTCAGGGTCTCGCCAATGAAAGAGCCTTCGCTGGCGCCATACGGCCCGCGATTGACCTCAAAGTACACCCGCTGCCC
>CAKZJN010000265.1 GCA_936943465.1 uncultured Rhodoferax sp. | reverse complement strand
CCGGCCTGAATCAGGTAGCTCTTGCCCGCCGACGAGGCAAACAGGTGCAACTGCTTGCGCTCGCTGCGCCAGGCAAACTGAACCTGGGTGATCTGGCTGTTGTGGTCCAGCGTAAACCAGGCACCCACTTGCAGTTCCGCCGCCCAAGCCATCATCGCGGCGGTCGGCTTGGAGCCGCCACCGGACACTACCTCAATGGAGGCGGCCTCGATGCCGAGCATCATCTCCAGGCTCTCGGCATCCAGCGGCAAATCGCCCATGATGTCGTCGCTAACGAAGTCTTCCAGGTTGTTCAGACGCTGCGCCATCGCATCGATTTTGTCTTGCGGAATCGCCTGCGTCTTGGACAGGAAGGCATCGGCCAACGTATCGCTGATTTTCTTGATGTTGCGTTCCTGGTCGCTCGGCGCCATGGCCAGCAGTGTCATGCCGGCACGCAAGCGCAGCAACAGATTGGGCAACTCCTGAATCACGCGGGTGCGGTCGGCCCGTGTCGGCTTGGCGCTGGCCGCCCAGACCAGTTCGGTCGCGCATTTTTTGAGGGACTGCGTGTCGTCGTGCTTGGCGCCTTTGCGCAGCGCAGACACCGCCAGCACCTCGGCCCAGACCTTGAAGAGGAAGTCACGGACTTCATCGCGCACCGGCATGTCTTTGAGCATGTCGCGCATTTCAATCGTGTACTGGATCGCCAGCGTTTCCTTTTGTTCGACTTGCTGGGCCACGCTCACCACTTTTTGGGTGTCGCCCTTTTCGGTCAGGAACTTGGAAAGGAATTTCTGGAACTCCTCATAGACGATCTGGTACACCTTCTTGCCGGTTTCGGGGTACTGCTCGATCACCTGCACCACACGACGCACCTCGGATTCCATGGCCGCACTTTGCACACTGGCGCTGTCAAAGCCCATGACACAGGAACCCATGCGGTCAATCAGCAGGCGCGCCGGATGGTCGGTGGTGCTGAGAAAGTCGGCATCTTCGAGGGCGACCCGAAGAACCGGCATTTGCAGGCGGGCAAACCAGACCCGCACGCCAGGCGGAATACGCTCTTCGGCCAGAATCGCCTGAAACATCAGGGCGACGATTTCAATCGTGGCCTTCTCGCCCTTGGTCTCGGCCTTTTGCTTGAGTTCTGCGGTTCTCTCGCGAAGAACCACCGCCACCCGCTCGACACCGGCTGGACTGTAGTCTTCGTAGAGCGTGCCGCCAGCCGCGTATTGCGCTGCGACCGTCTGCGGTGCAATGGCTCTGGCCAGCGCCGAATTCGGGCGATGCTGCACCGTGGCCGCGAATTCCGAGCCGGCGTGGCTCACAAACATGCGCTTGAGTTGCCCCAAAACGCCCTGCGCCCTCACCCTGGCGCGCGCCAACGGGGTGCCCATGGTCAGCATGCGCGTTTCTTCGGCGGTGGCATGGCCCATGGCACCGTTTGCACCGGTCTGGGTCGACTGATTTCCGTAGGCGGTCGATCCCGACGTGCCCATTCCGGTCTCGGCAGGTTGCTGATCGCGGTTACGCCAACCCAGGCGACCGGCAAAAAAGCCGCCCGAACGGCTCGCAGGCCCTACCGGCGCACTTTGGCTGGGGTGCTCGTAGCCCGAACGCATGACCGAATCCTGCGCTTGCGTTGGCCGCGGAATGGGTCGAGCAACGCCCCCTGTGGAGCGCGCCGCCTTGACCCGGTCTTTCAGCTCAATGACCGGCAGCACGCCTCGGCCTACCAGGTTGGTGTTGGCTGCCTTGTAGGCGTCCTTCATGGTCTGCACCAGGATGCGCTGGACGACTTCGCTGACAAAATTCCAGCTTTCGGGCGTCATACCGGACTGCGACCAGAACTCAACCAGCGGTTTGACCAGCACTTCGGGCCGCAACAGGTCCCGTTTGGGCAGATCTTCCGTGCCTTCCAGATGCCGGACGCGTACCCGCAAGTCGTCAAACTCACCAATCACGTGGTCACTGACCTGCTGGGCCATGCGCGAGGCCACGATCTTGTTTTCGACCTCTTCGGTCCCCACCAGTTCCATGCCTTCGCCGAACTTGGTTTCCGGGGCATCCAGCCGCGGACGAAGGCTTTCGCGCCAGGCTTCCAGGGTGCGGTCGACCCAGGGCTGACGGGCCGTCTTGTAGGCCACCCAGGCCTCACGACGGGGTTGCACCTCCTGGGGTGGGCAGCGCTCGTCCATCATCTCGGTCAAGCGCATTTCCACGGCAGCGCCAATTTCGCCCATCACCCGACTGAGGTCGGCGAGATAGGCCTCGCGCAAGAGTTTGCCGAGTTGCAGGCGGGCAGCGGTACCGGAAAGCGAAGACATATTTGCCTACATATTAAACCGTAGCCCCAGCGTTCGGGTCGTTCGGGTCTTCTTCTTTCTTGGTCGTACCTTTGATCAAGTCTTCGCGCTTGATGCCCAGCCACATGGCTATGGCCGCTGCCACAAAAACCGAGGAATAAATGCCAAACAAAATGCCAATCGTCAGGGCCAGCGCAAAGTAATGCAGCGTGGCGCCGCCGAACAGCAGCATGGACAGCACCATGAGCTGCGTGCAGCCGTGGGTGATGATGGTGCGGCTGATGGTGGAGGTGATGGCGTTGTCAATGATTTCCACCGTGTTCATCTTGCGATAACGGCGGAAGTTCTCACGGATCCGGTCAAAAATAACCACCGATTCATTTACCGAGTAGCCCAGCACGGCCAGCACGGCCGCCAGCACTGGCAGCGAGAATTCCCACTGGAAAAAGGCAAAAAACCCCAGGATGATGACCACGTCGTGCAAGTTGGCGATGATGGCCGCCACGGCAAACTTCCACTCAAAGCGGATCGCCAAGTACAGCATGATGCCGGCCACCACGCAGGCCAGTGCCTTCAGCCCATCGGCAGCCAGTTCATCGCCAACCTGCGGGCCGACAAATTCGGTGCGGCGCAGCGTGGCGCTGGGGTCCTTGGCCTTGAGCGCGGTCAGCACGGTTTCACTTTGCTGGGCCGAGTTGCTTCCCTTTTGCACCGGCATGCGGATCAGCACATCCTGGGCGGTGCCGAAGTTCTGCACCTGCACGTCGTTGATGCCCAGGCCGTCCACGGTCGAACGAATGGCGTTCAGGTCGGCCGGCTGCGAATAGCTGACTTCCATCAACGTGCCACCGGTGAATTCCACCGACAAATGCAGGCCACGCGAGAACAAGAAGAACACGGCGGCCAGAAAGGTCAGCGCGGAGACGGCGTTAAACACCAGCGCATTCCGCATGAACGGAATGTCGCGGCGGATTTTGAAAAATTCCATGGTTCTGCTTCCCTGTTAGCTCTTGGCGACTTCGCCACCCGCATCGGCCTTCCAGACGGTGCCAATGGAAACGCTTTTGAGCTTTTTCTGGCGACCATACCAGACGTTGACCACGCCACGGGAGAAAAACACGCCCGAGAACATGCTGGTCAAAATGCCCAGACAATGCACCACCGCAAAGCCGCGCACCGGGCCGGAGCCGAAGGCCAACAAAGCCAGACCGGCAATCAGGGTGGTGACGTTGGAGTCGATGATGGTCGCCCAGGCGCGGTCGTAACCGGCATGAATGGCACCTTGCGGCGATGCCCCATTGCGCAACTCTTCGCGCACGCGCTCGTTGATCAGTACGTTGGAGTCAATCGCCATACCCAGCACCAGCGCCATGGCCGCCATGCCGGGCAGGGTCAGGGTGGCTTGCAACATGGACAGCACCGCCACCAGCAGCAACAGGTTGACCGCCAGCGCCAGGCTGGAAATCATGCCGAACAGCATGTAATAAGCACACATGAACACGGCCACGGCCACAAAGCCCCAGGTCACACTATTAAAACCTTTGGCAATGTTTTCTGCACCCAGGCTCGGGCCGATGGTGCGTTCTTCAATGATTTCCATGGGCGCGGCCAGGGAGCCGGCGCGCAACAACAGGGCCGTATCGGCGGCTTCCGAGGTCGTCATGCGACCGGAAATCTGTACCCGACCACCGCCAATTTCGGAGCGGATCACCGGAGCGGTCACGACTTCGCCTTTGCCCTTTTCAAACAGCAGGATAGCCATGCGTTTGCCAATGCTTTCACGCGTCACGTCGCGGAAAATGCGGGCACCCTTGGCGTCCAGCGTCAGGTGCACGGCGGCTTCCTGGGTCTGGTTATCAAAGCCGGGCTGGGCGTCGGTCAGGTTGTCGCCGGTCAGGATCACCTGCTTCTTGACAATCACCGGCGCGCCGTT
>CAKZJN010000264.1 GCA_936943465.1 uncultured Rhodoferax sp. | reverse complement strand
GAGCAAGCCACCCGTATGGCCGGTGATGGCGTGCAGATTTTTGGTGGCAATGGCTACATCAACGAATACCCGCTGGGTCGCCTGTGGCGCGATGCCAAGCTGTACGAAATTGGTGCCGGCACCAGCGAAATCCGCCGGATGCTGATTGGCCGCGAATTGTTTGCCGAGACGATGTAAGCAGGGCTATGGCCGGTGCAGCACGCTGTTGGTTCTCTGCAGTTGGCTCGCCAGTTGGTAGGTGGCCAGCAGGTCTTTCTGCATGGCGTCGGCCTGCTGCGGTGGCAAACCGGGTGAGCGGCCAGTGCTGATGTCCAGGTTGTGCGACAGCCAGCCGTCGGCAGTGATCCAGTCCACCTCGGTGCCGCGCACGCCAAAACTGGCGCGGCTATGGGGCTGGGACGGGCTGAGCAGTGAGCGGCCCCAGCCGGCAAAGTCCACTTTCCAGCCGCACAGCTCGATCAGCGTGGGCAGGATGTCGAGTTGGCTTGCGATGCGGTCGTCCACCCCCGGGGAGACTCCGGGGCCGACGAATAGCAAAGGTATGTGGTACAGGTTGGGAATGTCACTGGCGTTCTCAACAAACTCGTCGGCATGGTCGGCGGCCAGAACAAAGATGGTGTTGTCGTAATAGCCCGCAGATTTGGCTGCAGCAATCAGTTGCCCCAGCGCCCAGTCGGCATAAAACAGTGAGTTGTGAAAAGCGTCTACATCGCCATGGACCTTGAACTTGTTAAAGCGATCCTCCGGAACCATCCAGGGTACATGGGTGGTCGAGGTGAACACAAAGCCGAGAAAGGGCTTCTTGGCGTTGGCGAACTGCGTGTGGGCGGCCTGCAAGGTGTTGTGGTCCCAGGTGCCCCAGGTGGCCGGCGGCTTGGGCTGCGCATGCAAGTTGGGAATGGTTTCAGACCCCTGGTAATGGTCAAAACCGGCTCGCGCAGCTATCGCGTCAAAACGCAGGGACGCGCCTTCGCTGCTTTGCAGAAAGAAGGTTTGATAACCCTGCGAGCGTGCAATTTCACCGATAAAACTGAGCTGGTTTTGCTCCAGCCCCTCGCCCAAAAAGGGCATGCCATAGAGCGTGGGCTGGCTGGCCAGAATGGCGCTCGCGCCCTGAATCGAACGCTGACCGTTGCCATAGGCGCGGCTGTAGAGTCGTCCGCGCGCGGCCAGCGCATCAAAGTTGGGTGTGGCACCCAGGGCGCCTCGGCCTTGCAAGGTGCGCAGCGCGTCCATGTGCTGTGCCCCCCAACTCTCCAGCATCAACACCACCACATTGGGGGGCGTCTTGGGCGCTTCGGAATGGAAGCTGCGCTGCAGCGGGAAGTCGGCAACGGGAAACTGGCTGCGATCCCCTCCGCCCAGTCGCAACTGCACCGCTGCAATGGCCTCGGCGTCCGGCATGAAGTGCTGGGTGGGTGGAGGCGACTCCAGAATGGCGCGCGAAATGGCGAAGGCACCACTCAATGCCAGATGCCCTTGAGCCGCCTGTCCCGAGAAAAAGGCATCGCCCACACTGATGGGTTTGCCGCCGATGCCCCCACGGGCCACCACCAGCATGGGAAACAAGGCCAGCACCAGCAGGGCCAGGTGGGCGTAGGCGAAACGCGGAGCCTGGGGTACCACGCTGAACAGGCGTTGCCAGGCATAACCCGCGGCCAGACTGCCGATGAAAAAGATCGCCAGCGCCAGCGGGTAGTTGAAAAAGGCGATCCGCACCATAGACGGCATATCGTTGCGCAGCACATTGATTTCGGAACCGATGTGCCGGTGCACGTTGCCAAAGTACAGCAAGTCAACCGCATTCATGAACGACAACCCCAGCATGACCGCGAATACCAGCCACAACCAGGTGCGGTGCCAAACGAAGGTACGCGCCCAGCCAAACGGAAGCAAGAGCAGGAGCATCGGCAGCCCCATCAGCAGCGCGGCCAGCGACAGGTCAAAGTGGATACCGAAGGCCAGTGCCTCCACTGTGTCCAACCAGCCCAACTGAGAAAAATCCTTCGGGTATGTGCCCAAAACGGCGATGCGAAACAGCGCCGACGACAGCAGGAACAAGGCCAACATCAACAGCACCTGCCCGTAGGCGTTCCGGGTGAGAAAACGGATCGGACTAAATTGGCGCATGCGGGTTATTTTGGATCGGTAGACTCTCAGTCTACCTGCCTTGACCGGGCGGTTTTGTCCCGTTTTCTTTGCGAATAACCCACACTTGAAAAGCCCTATGAATGACCTGAAGGACTTGTTTGCCAATAACCGAAGCTGGGCCTCCCAGATCGAACAGCGCCGCCCCGGATTTTTTACCGGCCTGGCCAACCAGCAACGCCCCAAGTACATGTGGATTGGCTGCTCGGACAGCCGCGTGCCCGCCAACGAAATCACCGGCCTGGAGCCAGGTGAAGTGTTTGTGCATCGCAATATTGCCAACGTCGTGGTGCACTCCGACCTCAACGCCTTGTCCACCATCCAATTTGCGGTGGAGCGCCTCAAGGTGGAGCACGTCATGGTGGTGGGCCACTACGGGTGCTCCGGTGTCCAGGCCGCGCTGGAGGGTGCCCGCATCGGACTGGCCGACAACTGGATTCGCCATATTCAGGACGTACGCGACCGCCACCGCGATGTGATGGAAGTGTTGCCCGAACACGGTCGCGCGCAGGCCTTGTGCGAGCTCAATGTAATTGAGCAGGTGGTTAACGTGGCACAAAGCACCGTGTTGCAGGATGCCTGGGCGCGAGGTCAGAAGGTCACCTTGCACGGCTGGGTGTATGGCGTGAACGATGGCCTGCTGCACGACCTGCACATGACGGTACAAGGCGGCGATGACCTCGACGCCTTGTACCGCGAGGCGGTGTCGGGCGTGCGGCTGATGCCGCGCATTGGCGCTTAAGGGCAAGGGGAAGTCACTCCATGTTTCCAACGCGCCTGGACTCGCCGCTCGCTTATGGCATCGCGCGGGCCATGCTGGACGGCTTTAACCGCCACTACCAGTTGTTTCGCACCGAGTCTGCGCGGGCGAAACACCGCTTTGAAACATCGGACTGGCATGGCCAGCATCGCGCGCAACGCGAGCGCATCGAGTTCTACGCTCTGCGCGTGGGTGAGACTTCCAAACGCCTGGAGCGTGAGTTCAACGCCGGTGAGCAGCCGATGGAGGTGTGGCAGCAAATCAAGCTGCATTACATCGGGCTGCTGGTGGACCACCACCAACCGGAGCTGGCCGAAACCTTCTTTAACTCGGTCACGACCCAGATACTTCACCGCAGCTACTTCCAGAACGATTTCATTTTTGTGCGACCTGCGGTCAGCACCGAATACATCGAAAGCAGCCAGCAGCACAAGTCGCCGACCTACCGCGCTTATTACCCCGGCACTTCGGGTTTGCGCAGCGCTTTGCACCGGATGGTGGAAGACTTCGACTTTCACACCGCGTTTGACAAGCTGGAGCGCGACATTGCCTGGGTGGAGCAGGCCATGCAAGCCGAATTGGGTCATGTCACGCTGCGGGCCAACTTTCAGATTCAAGCGCTGTCGGGGCTGTTCTTTCGCAACAAGGGCTGCTACATCATTGGCAAGGTGATCAATGGCTTCAACGCCTTTGCGTTTGCCTTGCCGGTGCTGCACAACAAAACCGGCGCCCTGATCATTGACACCGCGCTGTTTGGTGAAGACGACTTGCTCATGCTGTTCAGCTTTGCGCGGGCCTACTTCATGGTGGACATGGAGATTCCGTCGGCCTATGTGCAGTTCTTGCGCAGCATGATGCCGCGCAAACCGGCCAATGAAATCTACAACGCGCTGGGCCTGGCCAAGCAGGGCAAGACCCTGTTTTACCGCGACCTGCTGCACCACCAGCGCCACAGCACCGACAAGTTCCGCATTGCTCCCGGCATCAAGGGCATGGTGATGCTGGTGTTTGACCAGCCTAGCTACCCGTATGTGTTCAAGGTCATCAAGGACTTTTATCCGGTGCAAAAAGACACCAGCCGCGAGCAGATCAAGGGCAAGTACCAACTGGTCAAACAGCACGACCGCGTGGGCCGCATGGCCGATACGCTCGAATACAGCGAGGTGGGTTTCCCGCGCGACCGCTTTGAAGACGAGTTGATCGCCGAGTTGCAGAAATTTGCCCCCAGCCAGATTGAAGTCAGCGACCGCAACGGCGACGGGCAGCAGGAGGTCATCCTCAAGCACGTCTACATCGAGCGCCGCATGATTCCGCTCAACATCTACTTGCAGGAAGCGTTTGACGCCGGTGGCGCCGATGCCGCAAACACCACGCCGGCGGCAAAGCGGGCGCGTGCGCAAATCGAGCGGGCGGTCATCGAGTACGGCAATGCGATCAAGGATTTGGTGTCAGCCAACATCTTTCCGGGTGACATGCTGTGGAAAAATTTTGGCATTACGCGCAGCCGCAAGGTGGTGTTTTACGACTACGACGAGATTGAATACATCACCGACTGCAACTTCCGCCGGGTGCCCGTGGCCCAGACCGAAGAGGAAGAGATGTCCGGCGAGATCTGGTATTCCGTTGGGCCGCGCGATGTGTTTCCGGAAACCTTTGCACCCTTCTTGCTGGGCAACCCGGCCGTGCGTGAAGTGTTCATGCAGCACCACGCCGACCTGCTGGATGTGGACTTCTGGCAGGGCCACAAGGACCGCATTCAGGCGGGCTACGTGCATGACGTGTTTCCGTATCCACGCAGCAAACGCTTTGTAAGCCGCCATGCCGCAGCCTTGGCCAATTGATTTTCATTCGTTACTTTTAGAGGAGACCCCAATGACCGAATCCATCGTTATCGTCAGCGCCGCCCGCACCCCCATGGGCGGGTTCCAGGGCGACTTCGCATCGCTTGCCGCCCACGACCTGGGCGGCGCCGCCATCAAGGCCGCCGTGGAGCGAGCCGGCATCAGCCCGGAGCTGGTGACCGAAGTCATCTTCGGCAACTGCCTGATGGCAGGCCAAGGCCAGGCGCCTGCGCGTCAGGCTGCGTTCAAGGGCGGCTTGCCCAAGAGCGCGGGTGCGGTCACGCTGTCCAAGATGTGCGGCTCCGGCATGCGTGCGGCCATGTTTGCACACGACATGCTGCTGGCCGGCAGCCACGATGTGCTGGTTGCCGGGGGCATGGAGAGCATGACCAACGCGCCGCATCTATTGCCCAAGGGCCGCAGCGGCATCCGTATCGGCCACGA
>CAKZJN010000263.1 GCA_936943465.1 uncultured Rhodoferax sp. | reverse complement strand
GATGCCTCGGTCAAGCGCCTGGGCAAGGGAGACGACCGCCCCCTGAACAAAGACGCCGACCGTGCCATCGTGATGGCTGCGCAGGAGGCGGTCAGCCTGGTGACTTGGTTTGACGAAGACACGCCGCAGGAAATCATCGGTGAAATCCGGCCCGATATTCTGGTCAAGGGTGGCGACTACGACATGGCCAAACTGCCGGAAACCAAGCTGGTGGAGAGCTGGGGCGGCCATGCACTGGCCCTGCCCTTTGTGGCAGGCTATTCGACCACGCAGTTGGTGAACCGGATTCGGGCAGGCTAGCGTTTCTTTGCCCCAACGGGCGCTACTGCTTCTCTTTCAACACGGCTGCGGTGAACATTTTCTGAACCGCATCGAGTTGTGTTGAGACGGTATCTGCATAAAGCTTTGGGTCGGCCTGCAGGGCATACGAGGTGCCGCTTTGCATGGTTCCTTTCACAGGGCCGCCCATAAACATGGTGGCCACAGCGATCACATTGGCCGCAGCATCTATCGCTTTTTCTCCTGTGGTGGTGACGTCCTTTAGCTCGCCCACATTGCTGGAGACGGCCACCGGTTGCTTCAGCCGGACGCGGGCGCGTTTGCCGTCCGGTGCCACAAACGCGAGCCGCGACACCCATTTCTCAATTTGAACGGTGCCCCTGGAGTCCGTTTTTGCGGACGTCGATGTGGTGCTGGTCTTGATCTGCATGAAAGGCACCGTCATGCGTACGCGCAGCGAGCCGGCATCCAGCGACTTCATGAGCGCGGGCTCATTGAGTGCGGCACCTTTGGCGGCAGAGATTTGACCCATCTGGGTTCCGAAGGATTGATAGGGATCGGTTTTTTCCTTCTTTCCGAAGCTAATCGACGCCTTGCGGATGAATCCATCTTCTGAGTCGAACCAGATGGGTATGCCGCGCGAGGAAACGAAAACCCCCTTACCCGCCTCAGCATCTTCCTCGACAGGTGAGGCCTTGGCGCCGGAGGTCATTTCCTTGAATTCGGGGTGGCTCAGGACGGCCGCTTGGTCGACCACATCAATGCCAGCCGCCTTCAAACTGGCGACCAGCGTGTCGTAGTAGCGATCCGCCAGTTTCTGGAAATCTTCCACGCCGACGCCTTCCAGCCGGGCATTGACATAGCTGTTGGCATGGGTGGACGACGACCCGTAGCCACTCTTAGCAAACGCATTCGCGGAAGTGGCCGTCATGAACTCAATTTGGAACTGCGTGATGGCAACCGCCTTGACGGTCTTGAGAAGGCCCTCTGTTTCGCCCTCCACTTCCACGTATTGCGCCAGTTGCGACTCGGGGGGCGCGCTGCTGTCAAAGGAGGTTGGTTCCTCGGTTTTCGAGCCGACCAGGTTACTCAAGCCATCGAATAAACCAGCCTGTGCCGGCATCAGTACGGATGCCCCCACAAGAAACGCAATGATGGAATGTTTCATCGAAGTCCTTTGCATGGGAGCCCCCGTGGCAATTGAGTTTTAGTGGCTCAAATTCTATAGAGCAAAAAAACTGAATTCAACCCATGGCCACGGAACAGAAGCCGGTGACTACCCGAATACCGCCGCCCACAAAGCCAGCCCGGCCTCGCGCTCGGATTGCACCCGGCTGACATCCACCTGCGTCGGCTCTTCATTGAGGCGCGCCCGGTGCTGGATTTGCCGCAGCGCCCGGTAGGCCAGGGCTGCGTTGTCACCGGTTTGGCCGGGCAGCAGGCCGCATTCCTGCGCCCGGTGCAGCAGCGCAATATTGCCCACGTTGGCACGCAGCTCAGGATGGCGCACACTTTGGGAAAGCAACAGGAACTGCATCACAAACTCGATGTCGACCATGCCCCCCGGGCTGTGTTTGACATCAAACTGTTCGCCCCGGACCGGGTGCGCTGCCCGCACCTTGGTACGCATGTCCATGATCTCCTTGCGCAGCGCGTCCACGTCGCGGGGCGTGCCCATGACCGCTTCGCGCACCGCGTCAAAACGCTGGTGCAGAGCCGGTTCGCCCAGCACGCAGCGGGCGCGGGTCATGGCCTGGTGTTCCCAGGTCCAGGCGGCGTTGCTGCCGCGTTGCTGCTGGTAGTTGGCGTAAGAGTCCATGCTGGTAATCAGCAGGCCCGAATTGCCGTTGGGCCGCAGGGCCGTGTCGATCTCGTAGAGGTCACCTTCGCCGGTCTTGACGGTCAGCCAGTTGATGAGCTTGCGCACCAGCGCGCCATAGACCTCAAACGCGCGCTCGTCTTCGTCTTCAAAGACAAACACGATGTCCAGATCGCTGCCGTAGCCCAGCTCCTTGCCGCCCAGTTTTCCGTAGGCAATGATGCCGAAGCGGTGGTCGTCGCGGTGGCGGTTCTTCAGGCGTTCCCAGCACCAGCGGGTGGTGGTGCGCAGCATGCTGTCAGCCAGCGCACTCAGGTCATCGGCCACCTGCTCCACGGTGATGCGGCCCTCTACGTCGCGCGCCAGCGTACGGAACACTTCCGCGTGGTGGGCCCGGCGCAGCAGGTTCAGCAGGGCCTCGTCATCGTCTTCGCCACTCGCGGCCAGGGCAGCGCGGCGATGTTCCATTTCGGCTTCAAATTCGGTCGCATCAAAGCGTTCTTGCAGCATGGCGCTGCCAGCCAGTTCATCGATCACGCCGGGGTGCTGGATCAGGTAGCGCGCCGGCCACTTGGCGGCGCCCAGCATGTGCAGCAGGCGCTCGTGCACGTTGGGGCGTTCCAGCAGCAGGGCCAGGTAGCTCTCGCGCCGCAGCAGCGGCTCAATCCAGTCGGTCAGGCGCACGGCACCTTCTTCGGTAACCCGGCCTTCGGCTACCCATTGCGCGGTACGCAAAACCAGGCGCCCCAGACGGGCACGCGACTCTTCGCGCAGCGCCAGCACGCGCGGGTGCGTCGGCCAGTGGCTCAGGCGCTCCCGGAACCGGCCCTGCGTTGCCGCCAGCAGCACGTCCATGTCACCGGCATCGGGTGCCGCCGCTTTGCCGCCGCCATTGCAGCCCTTGCATTCGGCTGGAGCCCCGCCCAGCAGGGCATCAAACTCTTGCGCCACCAATTCGCGGTGGGCATCCAGCGCGGACAAAAACGCGCACGCATCGGCATAGCCCATGGTCTGGGCGATCCAGAGCAGGTCGGCATCCGAAGTGGGCAGCACATGGGTTTGCTGGTCGTCCAGGTACTGAATTCGGTGTTCCACCTGGCGCAAGAACAGGTAGGCGCTGGCCAGGCTGTCGGCCGTGGCCTGCGGCATCAGCCCCGCCTTGGCCACCCGCTGCAGGGCGCTCTGGGTCGGCCGGGTGCGCAACTCGGGAAATTGCCCTCCGCGCACCACCTGCAGCAACTGCACGGTGAACTCGATCTCGCGGATGCCACCGCGCGACAGTTTGACGTCGTTCCCCCGCTCCGGGTGACCGGCGCTGCGTTTGGCCGCGTGGTCGCGGATCTGGCGGTGCAGGATGCGCAGGGCATCGAACACGTTGTAATCCAGGTAGCGACGGAACACAAAGGGCACCACCACGCCGCGCAGGTTCTGCGCCAGGGATGCACTGCGTGCAGAACCCGGCGCAATTACCCGGCTCTTGAGCCAGGCAAAACGTTCCCATTCGCGCCCCTGCACCTGAAAATATTCTTCCAACGCCGCCAGTGACACAGCCGGCGGGCCGGAGTTGCCGTTGGGGCGCAGGGCCAGATCGACGCGGAAAACAAAGCCGTGGTCGGTGCTGTCGCCGACCAGCGCGTAGATGGCGCGCACCTGCTTGGCAAAGTATTCCTGGTTGGAAATCTTGCCACGCCCTTCGGCGCTACCGGTGGTTTCGCCATCGTGGTCGTAGACATAAATCAGGTCAATGTCGCTCGACACATTGAGCTCGCGCGCACCGAGCTTGCCCATGCCCACAATGCAGAGCTGGGCCGCCTCGCCGTTGCTGCCCACCGGCATGCCATGGGTCTCCTGCAGCGCGCGGCGGCTTTCTTCGAAGGCCAGATCCAAAGACCATTCGGCCAGCACCGTCATGCTGCCGGTTACGTCTTGCAGGCTGGCCTGGTGGTCGCAGTCCAGCGTCATCAGGCGCTCCAGCACCATCTGGCGGGTGGCGCGCAGTGCGCCGCCCAGATCCAGGCCCTGTCCGCGCAGGTTGTCACACAGTGACTGCATCGTCGCCCGGTCCGGAACCCCGGCGGGCAACAGGGCCAAAGAAGACTCGTAGCGTCGGCGTACCCGCTGGCCAAAGCGCGAATGGTTGGACCAGGCCGGCGTGTGCGGCGCGTCGGGGTTGCGGGTCATAATTCCTGACATGGTGAAGTCTCAACAACGATGGCGCTAGTGCATGCAAACCCCTCACTGTGGTTGAGAAGCTTTTCAGCGTTTGCGCGCTGGGCCTTGAGAATTTTGCTGGCGGGCTGGGTCACGCTAGGCCTGGCTTGGTGTGCTTTGCATTTTTTGATTGTGCCGCGAATCGGCGAATTCCGCCCGTGGCTGGAGCAGCAAGCCAGCCAGCGATTGGGGGTGATGGTGCGCCTGGGCGATATCGTGGCCCGCTCCAATGGTTTGATTCCCTCCGTCGAACTCCGGGATGTTCAGTTTTTTGATGCCAGCGGGCGCGAGGCCCTGCGTCTGCCCTCGGTGCTGGCCGCCTTGTCGCCGCGTTCGGCCATCGGTCTGGGTTTTGAGCAGCTCTATATAGAAGGCCCCGAGCTGGAGGTGCGCAGAACGGCGGACGGGCGCATCTGGATCGCGGGTTTTGCGCTGCCGCAAACCAGCAGCGACGACAGTGCCGCCAGCGACTGGATTTTTTCGCAGACTGAGCTGGTGGTGCGCCACGGTGCGGTGCGCTGGACCGACGAGCAGCGCAACCAGCCCACCCTGCAACTGCGCGATGTAGACGTGGTGATTCGCAACCGCCTGCTGGAGCACGATCTGCGCGTGGATGCCGACCCGCCTGCCGGTTGGGGCTCGCGCCTGTCGGTCATGGGCCAATTCACGGAGCCGCTGTTTTCTCGCCGCTCCGGTGACTGGCGCAACTGGGTCGGGCAGCTTTTTGCCCAGGCAACCCGGGTCGATCTGGCGTTGTTGCGCAACTATGTGGATCTGGGCGTGGATCTGAGCGCGGGCGCGGGCACGCTGCGCGCCTGGGTTGATGTGGAGCGTGGCGCGCTGACGGGCGCCACCGCCGATTTGGACTTGCAGGCAGTCACGGTGGGGGTGGCTGCGGGGTTGGAGCCGCTGGATCTGGTCCGCCTATCGGGTCGTCTGGGCGGGCGGCGTTTGGCCGGTGGTTTGGAGGTGAGCACGCAGGCGCTGGCGTTCGAGACCCGTGACGGCTTGCTGTGGCCCGGTGGCAACCTGCAACTCAGTGTGTGGGACGCCAAGGGCAAAGAGGCGCCCCATGGCACGCTGCAGGCTGACCGTCTGGATTTGGCGGCATTGAGCGAAATTGCCAGTCGCTTGCCGCTGGACGAGGGCTTGCGCGCGGGTTTGGCGCGCCTGAACCCGCAGGGCTTGGTGGACACCCTGCAGTTGACCTGGCAGGGGGACAGCGCCAACCCCAGCAGCTTCAGTGCCAAGGGGCATGTGACGCAACTCGCGCTGGCTTCGCAGCCACAAGAGCCACTGGGGGTGCCGGGGCTGCGCGGCGCCAACGTGGACTTCGACCTGACCCAAAGCGGTGGCCGCGCCACGCTGGCGCTGAAAGACGGCGCCATGGATTTCCCCGGCGTCTTTGAAAACCCGCTGGTGGCGTTTGACTCCTTGAGTGGCGACGTGCAATGGAAGCGCGACGGGCAGCGCATTACGGTGGAAACCAGTCGCTTGCATTTTTCCAATGTCGATGCGCAGGGCGAGGCACAAATCAAATGGCAGACCGCCGCAGTGCCACGCGGCGGGTCGGCGGATCTGCGCTTTCCCGGAGTGCTGGATTTGCAGGGCAGCCTGAGCCGTGCCAACGTGGCGGCCGTGCCCCGCTACCTGCCGCGCGCCATGAGCAAGGATGCACGCGACTACCTGGCGCAGGCGCTGGTGGCGGGCGAGGCCAGCAAGGCGCAGTTCAAGGTCAAGGGCGATTTGGCGAAGTTCCCGTTTGAGACCGCCAAGCAGGGCGAGTTCCGCATTTCCGGCGACATCAAGAACGCCAGTTACGCCTATGCGCCGGCCCTGGTCATGCCGCGCGACAGCGCGCCCTGGCCCTTGCTGACGCAGGTCGCCGGTGAGCTGCTGATCAACCATGACACTTTACAGATCAAGGCGGGCAAGGGCCTGCTGTCCAGCGGCACCGGACTGCAGTTCAGTAAAACGGAGGTTGGCATCAGCCGGCTGTATGACGCGCCGGTGGTGTCGGTTAACGCGGAAGCCCGGGGGCCGATGACCGAGGCCCTGGCCTTTGTCAACGCATCGCCTATCGGGGGCTGGTTGGGCAACGCGCTGGCCAAAACCACGGTGGCCGGCAATGCCGACTACAAGGTCCGGCTCAGCATTCCGGTGGACCATGTAGAGAAGACCGCGGTCCAGGGCAGCGTGCTGTTTAACAACAGCGAGTTTCTGTTTGCGCCGGGGGTGCCGCGCCTGAGCCGCATCAAGGGGCAACTGGCGTTTAACGATATCGGGTTTTCGCTGAACGGGGTACAGGCACGTGCGTTGGGCGGTGACGTGCGGCTGGACGGCGGTCTGCAGTTTGGCAACTCGGTGGCGGCGCGCAACGCACCGGGCAGCCTGCGCATGCAGGGCGTGGCAACTTCCGAGGGATTGCGCCAGGCGTCCGAGTTGGGGCTGGCCGCTCGGCTGGCGCAGTTTGCCAGCGGCAGCGCGGGCTACAACGCCACGTTGGCGTTGCGCGCGGGCGTGCCCGAAATTCTGGTCACCAGCAACCTGTCCGGCATGGCCGTCAATCTGCCGCAACCCTTTAGCAAGGCGACCGAGGTGGTGCTGCCGCTGCGCATTGAATCGAGCGTGGTGCGCAGTTCGCTGCAGGCCAGTGCCCGCTTGCAGGACCAATGGCAAGTCGACCTGGGCAAGCTGGCCAGCGTCACCTATGTGCGTGACGTGGCGGGCACCGAGCCGCGGGTGTTGCGAGGGGCGATTGCGGTCGGGCTGGCAGCGGATGAGTCGGCGCCCATGCCGCCGGACGGCGTGGTGGCCAATCTGCACCTGCCACAAGTGGATGTGGAAGCCTGGACCGCCGTGGCCAACCGGGTGGCGGGCAACGCCAGTGGTGGAGCGTTGAATCTGACGGGTTCGGACGCTGGCTATTTGCCGACCAGCCTGGCCCTGCGCGCCAACGAGTTGGTTGCGGATGGACGCAAATTCAACCAGGTGCTGTTGGGCGGTGTGCGCGAGGGCGCGGTCTGGCGCGGCAATGTGCAAGCCGATGAATTCAATGGCTATGTGGAATACCGCCAGAGCAGCGGCACCACGCCGGGACGCGTGTACGCACGGCTGGCGCATCTGGTGATCGGCCCGTCGGCGCAGCAGGACGTGGAGAACCTGCTGGACCGGCAGCCGGCCAGCATTCCGGCACTCGACATCGTGGTGGATTCGTTTGAGCTGCGTGGCAAGAACCTGGGGCGGGTCGACATTCAAGCTACCAACCTGGGTGCTTCGGGTGGCCGGGATGCGGTGCGCGAGTGGCGCCTGAACCGCTTCAACATCGCCACACCGGAGGCAAGGTTCACGGCCAATGGCAACTGGGTCAATTTGAATGCGCAGGCGCCTGCTTCGGTTGCGCGTTCCTTGCGCGAGCGCCGCCGCACCGTGCTGGACTTCAAGCTCGAAATTTCCGACTCGGGTGAGTTGCTTAAGCGCCTGGGCATGCCCGGTTTAGTGGCGAAAGGGCAAGGCAAGGTGGAGGGCCAAGTGTCGTGGCTGGGCTCACCGCTGACACCCGACTACCCGAGCATGGGCGGCGGCTTTCGCATTGACATCGAAACGGGACAGTTCCTGAAGGCCGACCCCGGCATTGCCAAGTTGCTCGGCGTGCTCAGCCTGCAATCGCTGCCCCGGCGTCTGACCCTGGATTTTCGCGATGTGTTCAGTGACGGGTTTGCCTTTGACTTTTTGCGCGGCGACGCCACCATCGAGCAGGGCGTGGCGCGCACCAACAACCTGCAGATGAAAGGGGTGAACGCGGCGGTGCTGATGGAGGGGCAGGCCGATATTGCCAAAGAAACCCAGTTGCTCAAGGTGGTGGTGGTGCCTGAAATCAACGTGGCCAGCGCCTCGGTGCTTTACTCGGCTATCAACCCGGTGGTGGGGCTCACCACCTTTCTGGCCAACCTGTTGTTGCGCGGGCCGCTGGTGAATGCCAACACCCAGGAATTTTTGATTGACGGCACCTGGATCGATCCGCGTGTCACCAAGGTAGAACGCAAACCATGAGAGGAATATCCGCATGAAAGTCGCAGCCATTCAAATGGTGTCCACCGGCGTGGTGCAGGACAACCTGGACCACGCCGTGGCCTTGCTGGAGCAGGCCGCAGCAGCAGGCGCCGAGCTGGCAGTGCTGCCCGAATACTTCTGCCTGATCGGGCAGAACGATGCCGACAAACTGGCGATCCGTGAACCCTTTGGCAGCGGGCCGATCCAGCAGACGCTGGCCGATACCGCGCGCCGCCTGAAGCTGTGGATCATTGCCGGCACCCTGCCGCTGGCGGGCGATGCGGCCGACAAGGTGTTCAACAGTTCACTGGCGTTCAACCCCCAGGGCGACTGCGTGGCGCGCTACGACAAGATTCACCTGTTTCGCTTTGACAACGGCACCGAGCGCTACGACGAGTCGCGCGTGCTCGACCGGGGCAATACGCCGACCCGCTTTGAGCTTCCTTCGCGCGACGGCCACACCTGGCAGGTGGGCCTGAGCGTCTGCTACGACCTGCGTTTTGCCGAGTTGTACCGGGGCTATGCCCGTGCCGGGGTCGATTTGCTGGTGGTGCCGGCCGCCTTTACCCACACCACCGGACAGGCGCATTGGGAAGTGCTGCTGCGCGCCCGCGCCATCGAAAACCTGGCCTACGTGGCCGCATCGGCGCAGGGTGGAGTACACCCCAACGGCCGCCAGACCTGGGGCCAGTCCATTCTTATCAACCCTTGGGGCCAGGTGCTGGCCCAGCAGGCGCAGGGCGAGGGCGTGGTGCTGGACGAGTTGGACTGGACCGCCATGCAGCATTGGCGCACGCAGTTGCCGGCCCTGCAGCACCGCGTGCTATGAGCCGCTTTCTAGTGAACTTGCGCGCAACCCCGGCCACGGCACACCGCGTGTTGGCCTGGACCGGTGTCCTGCTATTGGCGCTGGTGCTCGCCGCCTGCGGCAGCGCACCCCTGGTCTATCCGCCTGCGGCCCCTGCGGTGCCGCCAACCGCCAGCCCGGTGCGCCCGCCGGAGCCCTTGCCCGGCGCTGCAGCGCCACCGGCGGGCGCCGGAGTCACCCTGCGCAGCAAAAGCCGCTGGACACCGGTGGCGTGGAGCGAACTACCGGGCCTGGAAGAAGACACGCTGTACGAAGCCTGGAACGCCTGGATCAAGAGCTGTGAGCGACCCAACCCGGCCTTGGCCAGCCTGTGCGGCGATGTGCGCCGCCTGAGCATTGCCAGCCCGGCCGAGCAGCGCGACTGGATGCGCACGCGCTTTCAGCCACAACGCGTCGAAAGTTTGCAAGGTGACGCGCAGGGCCTGTTAACCGGCTACTTTGAGCCGCAACTGGAGGCCAGCCGTACCGCCACCGCCCAATTCAGCGTGCCGATTTACCAGCCGCCGCGCAACCTGGCGCAGCGCAAGCCCTGGTTCAACCGCCGCGACATCGACACCCTGCCCGAAGCACAGGCCGCTCTGCGCGACCGGGTGATTGCCTATGTGGCCGACCCGGTGGATGCGCTGGTGCTGCAAATTCAGGGTTCCGGCCGCCTGCGGCTGCCCCAGCCGGATGGCACATTCCGCCAGATCCGTGTGGCCTATGCGGGCACCAATGACCAGCCTTACCGCAGCGTGGGCCGCTGGTTGCTGGATCAGGGGCTGGTCAAGGACGCTTCCTGGCCGGGCATCAAGGCCTGGCTGGCGCAGAACCCGCAACGTCAGCAAGAACTCTTGTGGACCAACCCGCGTTACGTGTTTTTCAAGGAAGAGCCGCTGAGCGAACTGGACACCGCCTTTGGCCCCAAGGGTGCCCAGGGCGTGCCCCTGACGCCGGGGCGCTCGATTGCGGTGGATCCGGAAAGCATTCCCTACGGCACGCCGGTCTGGCTGGTGTCGCCGGGGCCGCAGACGCGGCTGCAGCGCCTGGTGTTTGCGCAGGACACCGGCAGCGCCATTACCGGCGCTGTGCGCGCCGATTACTTTGCCGGCTGGGGGCCTGAGGCACAGGAACTGGCGGGGCGCTTGCGTCAGCCACTGCAGATGTGGGTAATTTGGCCCAAATAGATCGGTTCACGGTACCATGGGCGGTACGATCGCAAGCAGCAACCATTCACCAAAATACATATTGGAGCGGACCATGAGCACCCATTCGGCCATGCGCGAAATTGACGAGCGCACCAACTTGACCGGCAACAGCATGTTCGAATTGCTGTTGTTCCGTCTGGGAGAGGCCAACGGCACGCAGAAGCGGGAACTGTTTGGCATCAACGTGTTCAAGGTGCGCGAGATTATGGTGATGCCCGAAATCACCGCCATGGTGAATGCGCCCGACACCGTCATGGGCGTGGCCAATATTCGTGGCCAGATGATTCCCGTCATCAACCTGCCCAAAATCACCGGCTGCAACCCGACCAAGGGACTTGGCATTTTGCTGGTCACCGAATTCGCCCGCACCACACAAGCGTTTGCGGTGGAAGAGGTGAACGAAATCGTGCGCCTCGAATGGAAGCAGGTGTTGTCGGCCGAAGGCACCGGTGGTGGCTTGGTCACCAGCATTGCGCGGCTGGATGGCAACTCCGAAAACACGCGCTTGGCGCAGGTGCTCGATGTAGAGCAAATCCTGCGCGACGTGTTC
Organism: uncultured Rhodoferax sp.; assembly: GCA_936943465.1. Taxonomy (GTDB): domain Bacteria; phylum Pseudomonadota; class Gammaproteobacteria; order Burkholderiales; family Burkholderiaceae_C; genus Allorhodoferax. Next base: position 2,039 of record CAKZJN010000263.1, on the reverse strand, counting down.
CCCGAACAGCACAAGGATGTGGCCGAGAGTGATGCCATGCCGGTCACCGCCATTCCGGCCGGCTCCGTGGTGCTGGCAGCCGACGACTCCGCCGTGGCCCGCATGATGATCGAACAGGGCCTCAAGGCCATGGGTATCCCGTACATCATGACCAAGAGCGGCAAGGAAGCCTGGGACAAACTGAACGCCATGCAGGCCGAAGCGGCGCTCCAAGGCAAAAAAGCCCGCGACAAGGTGTCGCTGGTGCTCACCGATCTGGAAATGCCTGAGATGGACGGCTTCACGCTGTGCCGCAACATCAAGCAGGACTCGCGTTTTGGCGGCATCCCGGTGGTGATCCACTCGTCGCTGACCGGCAGCACCAACGAAAGCCATGTGAAGAGCGTGGGTGCCGATGCCTACGTCGCCAAGTTTGTGGCCGAAGAACTCGGTGCCACCATCCGCAGGGTGTTGGAGGGCTGATTTGCCGTTTGACGCGTCCTGCAAGAGTTTTCCGCTCACGGCAGGCGCGCTGAGCGCGTCCGAAGTCGCCGCGCAGGGCTGGAGTGTTCTGGCCGATGACCTGGCCTATCCGCTGGCCGTGCTGAAGCGCTCCGCGCTGCAGCACAACCTGCGCTGGATGCAGCACTTTGCCACCCGCAAAGGCGTACACCTGGCCCCGCACGGCAAAACCACCATGTCACCAGAGCTGTTTCGGATGCAGCTCGACGCCGGAGCCTGGGGCCTTACGTTTGCCACCATTTTTCAGTTGGGCACCGGTGTGGAAGCCGGCGTGCGCCGGGCCCTGATAGCCAATCAGGTACTGGGCGCTGCCGACTTGGCCGGCTTGCGCGCGCTGTTGGATGCCCATGCCGACTTGCGGGTCTGGTTTCTGGTGGATTCGCTGGCGCAGTTACGGCAGGTCGAACAATGGGCTGCCCAGCAACCGCCCGCCCGGCCTTTTGATGTGTTGCTGGAAGTCGGCGTGCCGGGCAAACGCACCGGTTGCCGCAATGTTGCTGAAGCCTTCGCTTTGGCCCAAGCCCTTGCCGCATCGACTGCCGTGCGCCTGGGCGGTATCGAGTGCTACGAAGGCAATGCAGCGATCTGCGATACCGACCACGATGTTCGGGCGGTGTCGGATTTGGTGCGGCGCACCCTGGATGTCACCCGCGCTTGCGACGCGCAAGGCCTGTTTGAAGACGCGCGCATTTTGCTGACCGCTGGCGGGTCGGCGGTGTTTGACCTGGTGTTGCCGTTGCTCAGCACGGGCGGTCTAAGCAAGCCGGTGGAGGGCGTGTTGCGCTCCGGTTGTTACATCACCCACGATCACGGCCACTACACGCGCTACCTGAAGTTAGTGGAGCAGCGCGAGGGGCTGCAAGACTCCCTGTTGCCAGCGCTCGAAGTCTGGGCGCAAGTGCAGTCCGTCCCTGAACCGGGCCTGGCCTTCCTGGGCTGCGGCCGCCGCGATATCTCCTATGACATCGAGCTGCCCCTACCGCAAGCACTGGCCCGCGCCGGCGAGTGCCAGGTGAGCAGCCTGCAGCCCGTCCCCGCCGACTGGCGCATTACCGCCCTCAACGACCAGCACGCCTATCTCCAGTTCGACCCCCAGGGTGTAGTCCCGGCCGTAGGCGACCGCGTCGTCCTCGGCCTCTCCCACCCGTGCACCACCTTCGATAAATGGCGCTGGATGGTGGTCGCGGAAGACGACTACCGCGTGAGTGGCGCTGTTCACACCTGTTTTTAGTCAGCCGTTAAGTCCTGCTTGTGCCGGCTTGGCTGGTGCAGAGGGTGGGGGGGTGGGGGGGGGGGGGGGGGGGGGGGGGGGCCCCGGGGGGGGGGGCTCCCCAAAACCCCCCCCCCCCCCACACCCCCACCCTCTGTTCGCCGTGTACAGGCACACTCAGCGAAAAGACACGGATCCCTGATTCTGACCCGCGTATTCCAGCCCCTCTGCACTCAAGCCCCGATGCGCAGCGAGCGCCTAGGGTTGGAGCCGATTTTGTGCGTACCCCCGCACATGAGGCCCCGGCCCTAGGCGCTCGCTGCGCGCC
>CAKZJN010000262.1 GCA_936943465.1 uncultured Rhodoferax sp. | reverse complement strand
ACCGTGATGGTGGCCAATCTGAAAGAAGGCCAGCGCGCGCTGGACATTGCCGGTGGCACTGGTGATCTGGCCATGGCGTTCTCCAAGAAAGTGGGAGCCAGCGGGCAGGTGGTGCATACCGACATCAACGAAGCCATGCTCAGCACCGGCCGCAGCCGACTGCTCGACGAAGGCATCGCCCTGCCCACTATGGTGTGTGACGCTGAAAAGCTGCCCTTCCCCGACAACTATTTTGATGTGGTGAGCGTGGCCTTTGGCCTGCGCAACATGACCCACAAAGATGTGGCGCTGGCCGAGATGAACCGGGTACTCAAGCCCGGCGGCAAATTGCTGGTGCTGGAGTTTTCCAAAGTGGCCAAGCCGCTGGAAAAGGTTTACGACTGGTATTCCTTCAAGGTGTTGCCGCGCCTGGGCAAGCTGGTGGCCGGCGACGACGCGAGCTACCGCTACCTGGCCGAGTCCATCCGCATGCATCCTGGCCAGCAGGAGCTAAAGGCCATGATGCAAAAAGGTGGTTTCGGCCATGTGGACTACCACAACCTCACCGGCGGCATTGCCGCCTTGCATGTTGGAATCAAGTGCTAAACAAAATTTAATAGGGGACAAGTATGAAATGGTCAGTCGTAGTTTTGACGCTAGCAATGGCGCTGGGTGGAATGAATGCCGAGGCGGCTAAGCGCCTGGGCGGTGGGGGGTCTTTCGGCAAGCAGTCGAGCAACGTAACCCAGCGCAGTACGCCTCCCGCAACGCCGGCGGCCCCCGGCCAGGCCGCGAACAGTGCGGCCGCCAAACCCGCACCTGCTGCGGCACCGGCTGCGCAACCCGCTCGCCGCCCCTGGGGCGCCATGTTGGGTGGTCTGGCAGCGGGCTTGGGTCTGGCCTGGCTGGCCAACTCCCTCGGCATGGGCGAGGCATTTGGCCAGGTGCTGATGTTCGCTCTGCTGGCCATGGGCGTCATGATGCTGATTGGCTTTTTTATGCGCAAACGTGCCGCGACTGCGGTGCAAAGCAGCCCTTTTGCCTTTCAGGGTGCGGGCAGCGCTAGCATGCCGCCAGCGCGCGCCTACCGACCTGAAAACGTCGGCAATGACGCCTCGGCCCGCCCATTCGAACGCAGCGGCATGTCGCCTCTGGATGGGGGTGGCGGTTCGATGATTGGTTCGGCGCTGTCCGGTTCGCAAAGCTGGGGCGTGCCGGCAGGCTTTGATACCGATGGCTTCTTGCGCGCCGCCAAGTCCAACTTCATTACGCTGCAAGCCGCCTGGGATCGCTCCGATGTGCCGGCGTTGCGCTCCATGATGACGGACGAAATGCTGAGTGAAATCCGTAGCCAACTCGCCGAGCGGGAAGCGCACACCGGCATGGCACCCAACACCACCGAAGTGGTCATGCTCGAAGCCCATTTGCTGGGCATTGAAGAGCTGGGCAATGACTACATGGCCAGCGTGGAGTATTCCGGCATGATCCGCGAAGAGCCCTCGGCCGGACCGAGCCCGTTCCGCGAAGTCTGGAACATGACCAAGCCCAAGAGCGGCGGCGGCTGGTTGGTAGCGGGTGTGCAAGCGCTGCAATAAGACCAACACCGGGGCCGATGCCCGATAATGGGGGACTATGGCAACACAGTCCCCCTTTTCTTTTCTGGAAGATTTTTTCCGCAATCTTCCGACGCCCACGCCACCGGCCTGGCTTGTAGATGAATCCCAGCGCAAATGCGTGTTGGTGCTTAACCATGTGCTGATGCAGGAGCCGCAGGCGATGGAACGCCTGGTGCGCCAATCGGGGCGGGTTGTCCTGACGCAGTGGCGCAGCTTCACCTTTCGCCTGCGTGTAACGCCTGCTGGTTTGTTGGATCTGGCCGGTGAAGACGCCACGCCCGACCTGACGCTGGTGCTTACCGAAGAATCCCCTTTCGCGCTGGCACAGCATGTCATTCAGGGCGACAAGCCCCCGGTGCGTGTGGAGGGCGATGTGCAATTGGCCGCAGAGGTGAACTGGCTGGCCGACAACGTGCGCTGGGACGTGGAGGAAGACCTGTCCCGCGTCGTGGGCGACACACCGGCCCACCTGCTGATGGAAACCGGCCGCAAGATGTCTGGCGCCCTGCGCGACTTTCTGGGACAGCGAGCCAAGAGCAAAGCATCCTCCGAAACCTCACCTGGCACGCCTGAATGAGCCGGTTGGGGCGGGGCCTTTTTATCGTCTGGATCGTCCTGCGCTACGGGCTGGACGAGCTGGTTCTCAAGAGCTTCCAGAAACCCTGGCTGCACTGGATTGCGCGCGTGGTCTCCGTGGGGCGCCGCGATGCGCCGCGCGGGCAGCGACTGCGTGAGGCGCTGGAGCGCCTGGGGCCGATTTTTGTGAAGTTTGGTCAGGTGCTGTCCACGCGGCGCGACCTGATTCCGCTGGATATTGCCGACGAACTGGCCCGCTTGCAGGACCGGGTGCCGCCGTTCCCCACGGCAGAGGCAGTGGCCATCATTGAGCGCAATTCCGGCAAGACGCTGAAAGAGATATTTGTCTCGTTTGACCAGCAACCGATTGCCAGCGCCTCCATCGCGCAGGTTCACTTTGCGGTGGTAAAGGACAAGAGCGGGCGCCAGCGGGATGTAGCCGTCAAGGTGCTGCGTCCGGGCATGTTGTCCACCATCGACAAGGACCTGAGCCTGATGCGCATGATGGCGGGTTGGGTGGAAGGCTTGTCCGGTGACGGCAAACGGCTGAAGCCCCGCGAAGTGGTGGCCGAGTTTGACAAGTACCTGCACGACGAGCTGGATCTGATTCGTGAAGCCTCCAGCGCAGCGCAGTTGCGCCGCAATATGGCGAATCTGCAGTTGGTACTGATTCCCGAAATGCTGTGGGAGTTCTGCTCGACCGAAGTGCTGGTCATGGAGCGGATGGTGGGCGTGCCGATCAACCAGGTCGAAAAGCTACGGGCTGCCGGCGTCAACATTCCGAAACTGGCACGCGATGGCGTCACGCTGTTTTTCACGCAGGTGTTCCGAGACGGCTTCTTCCATGCCGACATGCACCCTGGCAATATTCAGGTCAGCCTCGATCCTCAGACTTTCGGGCGCTACATTTCGCTCGACTTCGGCATCGTCGGAACCCTGACCGAAGTGGACAAGGAATACCTGGCACAAAACTTTGCCGCTTTTTTCCGGCGCGACTACAAGCGGGTCGCCGAGTTGCACATTGAATCCGGCTGGGTACCGTCCAACACCCGCGTCGACGAGCTCGAAGCGTCGGTGCGCTCGGTGTGCGAACCGTACTTTGACCGCCCGCTGAAAGAAATCTCGCTAGGCCTGCTGTTGATGCGCCTGTTCCAGATGTCGCGCCGCTTTCAGGTGGAAATTCAGCCACAACTGGTCTTGCTGCAGAAAACACTTCTTAACATTGAAGGACTGGGCCGAGATCTCGACCCCGATCTGGATCTGTGGGAAACGGCCAAGCCGTTCCTGGAGAAATGGATGCTGGAGCAGGTCGGGCCGCAAAAATTCCTGCAGCAAATCAAGGCGCAGGGTCCGCATTACGCCAAATTGCTGCCCGAGTTGCCCATGTTGGTGCATGGCTTCCTGAAGCGCTCCGCAGAGCCCAATGTGTCCGACAAACTGGTGGCCGAACTGCTGCAGGAGCAACGGCGCACCAACCGCATGCTGCAGTGGCTGATTGCCATGGTGGTCGGTTTTTCGGTGGGCTTGGTCGTGATGCAGATTGTGGTCCGGGTTCGGCTTTTTTAGGTGCGCCTCTATAATTGAAGGCTTTGCAACCTCCGGTCAGAGCCACCCCTTAATGCCCATCTACGCTTACAAATGCCAGTCCTGCGGGTTCGCCAAGGACGTGCTGCAAAAGATTTCCGACCCCGTGCTGACGGATTGCCCGTCTTGCGGGCAATCCAGCTTTCAGAAACAGGTCACTGCCGCCGGCTTCCAACTGAAGGGTTCGGGCTGGTACGTGACCGATTTCAAGGGTTCCGGTGCATCGACTTCGGCGCCAGCTACCGCTGCAGGCGGTTCCGACGCGCCCGCCAGTGCTGCCACGTCGGAATCTTCGGGTTCTAAATCCGACGCGCCGGCAGCAGCGCCCAAAGCCACGCCAGCTGCCAGCGAATAACGCATCACACCCAAGGAATCAACGTGCCCTTCAAGAAATACCTGCTCACCGGCCTGATGGTCTGGCTGCCTTTGGCCATCACCATCTGGGTGCTGTTGTGGCTGGTGGGCACGCTGGATGCCGTGTTTTTCGGTCTGCTGTCCCTCTTGGCCGCCATCACGCCGCCGGGGTTGGATCCGCTGATTGAGCGCCTGCACCATATTCCGGGCCTCGGAGTGGTGTTGGTTGCCGCTGCGTTGCTGGTCACCGGTTCGCTGGTGTCCAACGTGGCGGGTCGCTGGTGGCTACGTCAATGGGACCGCTTGTTTACGAACATACCCATCGTCAAGTCGATTTACAACAGCGTCAAGAAGGTATCCGACACGTTGTTTTCCAGCAATGGCAACGCCTTCCGTACTGCCATGCTGGTGCAGTACCCGCGCGCCGGTTGCTGGACCATTGCCTTCCAGACCGGCGTTCCCGGCGGTGAGGTTCAGAAAAAGCTGAGTGGCGATATGGTCAGCGTGTACGTGCCGACCACCCCCAATCCAACCAGCGGCTTCTTTCTGATGCTGCCGCGCTCCGAAGTGATTGAGCTCGAAATGAGTGTGGACGAGGCGCTGACCTACGTGATTTCCATGGGGTCGGTGGTGCCTTCGGAACACCCACACCTTCCCAAACCAACTCCCGTTTCTACAACCTAAATCTATAAAACCAACTGCCCCCCACGGCAGTGTTCAGAAAGCAAGTTATGGCCATGCGTTCCCACTATTGCGGTCTTGTGACCGAAGCCCTGTTGGGCCAAACCGTTACCCTGTGCGGCTGGGTGAATCGCCGTCGCGACCACGGTGGCGTGATTTTTGTCGACCTGCGTGACCGCGAAGGCTATGTGCAGGTGGTGTGCGATCCGGACCGCCCCGACATGTTCAAGGTGGCCGAAGACCTGCGCAACGAGTTTTGCGTGCAGATCAAGGGCCTGGTGCGTGCGCGCCCCGAAGGCACGGCCAACGACAACCTCAAGAGCGGCAAGATTGAAGTGCTGTGCCACGAGTTGAAGGTGCTCAACCCCTCGGTGACCCCGCCCTTCCAGCTCGATGACGACAACCTGTCCGAAACCACCCGCCTGACGCACCGCGTGCTGGACCTGCGCCGCCCGTACATGCAAAACAACCTGATGTTGCGCTACCGCGTGGCCATGGAAGTGCGCAAGTTTCTGGATGCCAACGGCTTTGTGGACATCGAGACCCCCATGCTCACCAAGAGCACGCCCGAAGGCGCGCGCGATTACCTGGTGCCGAGCCGCGTGCACGATGGCCAGTTCTTCGCGCTGCCCCAGTCGCCCCAGCTCTTCAAGCAGTTGCTGATGGTGGCCGGGTTCGATCGCTACTACCAGATCACCAAGTGCTTCCGCGATGAAGACCTGCGCGCGGACCGCCAGCCTGAATTCACCCAGATCGATATCGAGACTTCCTTCCTGGCCGAGGAAGACATCCGTGCCATGTTCCAGGGCATGATCACCACCGTGTTCAAGAACACCATCGGTGTGGACCTGGGCGAGTTCCCGGTCATGACCTACCAGGACGCCATGCGCCTGTACGGCTCCGATAAGCCCGATCTGCGCGTGAACCTGGAGTTCGCCGAGTTGACCGACGTGATGGCCGATGTGGATTTCAAGGTGTTCTCGGGTGCTGCCACCATGAAGGGCGGCCGCGTGGTGGCCCTGCGCGTACCCGGTGGCTCCAAGGAAGGGGCAGGCATCAGCCGTGGTGAGATCGACGCCTACACTGAGTTCGTCAAGATTTACGGTGCCAAGGGCCTGGCCTACATCCGCGTCAATGAACTGGCCAAGGGCCGCGACGGCCTGCAAAGCCCGATCGTCAAGAACATTCACGACAAGGCGCTGCAAGCCGTGCTGGAGCGCACCGGCGCACAAGACGGTGACCTGATCTTCTTTGGTGCAGACAAGGAAAAGATCGTCAACGACGCCATCGGCGCGCTGCGTATCAAGATCGGCCACAGCGAGTTCGGCAAGAAGAATGGTCTGTTCACCGCCGGCTGGCGTCCGATGTGGGTGGTCGATTTCCCGATGTTCGAATACGACGAAGAGAACGCCCGTTACTCCGCCGTGCACCACCCCTTCACCGCGCCCAAGGAAGGCCACGAAGACTGGATGGTCACTGCCCCCGAGAAGTGCATCTCCCAGGGTTACGACATGGTCTTGAACGGCTGGGAAATGGGTGGCGGCTCGGTGCGTATCCACCGCGCCGATGTGCAGCAAAAGGTGTTTGATGCGCTCAAGATCACGCCCGACGAAGCACAGCTGAAATTCGGCTTCCTGCTCGACGCGCTGCAGTACGGCGCGCCTCCGCACGGTGGTCTGGCCTTTGGTCTGGACCG